>ONNL01000021.1 GCA_900319195.1 uncultured Ruminococcus sp.
CAGTTTAAAGTCTTTGAAAGAGGGTACGGGGTGCTGTTAGCACAAAGCTTTCCTCAGAAAGTTTTCCCCCGCTTACTCTTTATTCGCTTTTCCTGTTCTTTTCTTCGCTGTTGTCCTTATCCGACGAGGTGTCGGTACCATTTCCGTTGTGCTTCTTACGGCTCATTCTACTCTCTCCTTTCTTCGCGGCAAGTACGGCAAAACCGCCGTAGCAGTACCTTTATGATACTATTATCGGCGGTTTTCTTTGTTTTATTCAGTTATCACGAGATTTTTGTGAATCTTCTCACGTCGCCTGCCTTATTGACAAACATCGACTTCGGACGTGCCCATACTGTGCCGTCCTTGAGCGACTTATAGATAACAAGCTCCTCATTGGTCTCGCTGTGACGTGCGACCTCAATGACCTCGTACTCATTGCCCTTGAAGTGACGGTATTTAGCTCCGATAACTACCTCAGTGTCCTTGTCCTCTTCAACGGGAGCAGCAGTCTCTTCGGGTACTGTATTTACAATATCGTCAGCAACGATTATCATTGAAGTGAACGGCGGAAGCTTTACATAAGCATTGCCGTTATCGACCTGTATCTGCTTTCCGCTCAGTACATCAACGAGCGCACCGAGATGTGTGCCGAAGTTCATGTCAAAATCATAGTCGGCAAGGTTGAGCGCGATATACACTGTCTGGTCTCCGAGAGTCTTGCTGAAGAGCATCTGCTCATTCTTGATGATGACTGTATGATACTCACCTGTGCGGAGTGCAGGATATGCGCGGTAGATACGTCCGAGCTTCACGATATGCTTATAGAGCGAGGTGTTCTCTCTCTCCATATCGGGCAGGTAGAGACAGGGGCGGAGATTATCGTCGGAATTATTCTCCTTGCGTCCCTGAATGCCGTACTCACTTCCGTAGTAGATGGACGGGATACCCGGCATACAGTACATGAGCGTATATATGAGCGGCAGATATGCCTGATTGGTTACTGTGCTCGCAAGTCGGTTAACATCATGGTTATCAGCGAAGTTGTAGAGGTTTATGCCCTTATAGATGCCGTACTGTCCCGACTGTCTGTTGATAGAGTAGTCTATCTCGAAATAGTTCTTGGAATTATGCGACGACCAGAGTCCCTTGAAGCACTCATAGTTCGTTACGCTGTCGAGCATTTCGGGATTTGCCCAGCGTGAGTAGTCGCCGTGGATTATCTCGCCCATGAGCCAGAAATCAGGCTTCTTGCCCTTGCAGAAGCTCCTTATTCTCTTGAAGAAGTCGAAGTCGATACAATCAGCGGCATCAAAGCGGATTCCGTCTATCTTGAACTCCTCTATCCAGTAGTTGATAGCGTCGATGAGGTGGTCGCAGACACCTACGTTTCTGAGGTTGAGCTTTACAAGGTTATAGCAGCCGTTCCAGCTCTCATACCAGAAGTTATCGCCGTAGGGGCTCTGTCCGCCGAAGTTGAGGTTCTGGAACCAGTCACAGTAGCCGGAATTCTGACCGTTGCGCTGAATATCAACGAACTGCGGGAAGTTTCTTCCTACGTGGTTGAAAACTCCGTCGAGGATAACTCTTATGCCGTTCTCATGGAGCTTATTGCAGATATTTTTGAATGAGTTGTTGTCACCGAGTCTGCGGTCTATCATCTTATAATCTGTTGTATCATAGCCGTGCTCAACGGACTCGAAAACAGGTCCGAAGTATACAGCGTCAACATTCATCTCCTTGAAATGCGGGATCCAGTCAAGCACCTTGTCAAGACGGTATTCAACAGCGCCGCCGTCGTTGAATTTCGGTGCTCCGCAGAATCCGAGCGGATAAATGTGATAAATTATTGCGTCATCATACCAGTTCATAAAATTTCTCCTATTGTTTCCCTGTATCATTATACAGTTTATTTATTGCTTCCCTCAAGATAATATGTTGCCTCCATATCAGCAACATTCAGCGCAAGTGCGAGCGGGAACATCTCAAGCGCCTTGCCTATGCTGTTTTTGTCCTCTAATCCCGAGAATCCCATGTGATAGCGTATCGCAAACGCTTCATCACGGGTGAGCCTGTTCTCTCCGTAGAAGAATCCCGAGATTATGTATACGGACTTTTCACCGTGACCGTATGGAAGTCTGTCGTTTATCGTGTAGTACGGTACCTTTTCCCACACTCCGCTGTCATTCTTCTTGTTGCGCATTTCGGTCGTGTAGAAGTTGACCTTGCACACGTCATGCAGAAGTGCAACGAGAGCGATAGTCTCCTCGGAATAATCCATTCCGTAAAGCTCCTTCGTGCGAGGACGCGAGAGGTAGTCCTTCAGGCAGTGATAGACATTAACGCTGTGCTCACAAAGACCGCCCTCATACGAGCCGTGGAACCTTGTACTGCTTGGAGCTGTGAAAAAGTCGCTCTTTTCGAGATACTCAAGGAGCTTATCTGCGCCGCCGCGCTTGATGTTTTCCTTGTAGATCTTAATAAACTCTTCCTTTGGTGTCATTACTCTTCCCCTTCCTTTATTATTACATGAATAATTATACCATATGTTTTCATTTTTTTCAAGCACATAATTGCCCGAGCGGACTCCCGACAGTCAAAAAAAGCGGCTCTCTTGGGAAAGAGAGCCATTTGTAAACTTTTTATTGATTCGGTTCAGCATTTTCTCCGCCGCTGTCAGCAGGTGCCTCAGTAGGCGCTTCTGTTACAGGTTGTTCAGTCACAACAGGTGCTTCGGTAACTACCGGTTCAGCCGCAGTTGTTACGATAGGTTCGGTATACGGTTCAGTAACAACAGGCTCAACATACTCTGCTGTTGTATCAACAGGCTCAACGTATTCATCGGGTACATCGCCGGGCTGATAGCCTATGCCCTCGTCGGGACTCATCGTATACTCATTGGTTTCATTTGCTGTTGTGGAATACTCATCATAGCTGAAATTGCCTGTGGGTATCCTGCCATCTGAGTAGAAGCCCTTTCCTGTTGTAACGATAATAACGTAGTCGGTATGGTAGGTCGTTGTGACATCTGCGTCGATATTCTTGGTGGTTCCCATTGATACAATGACCGAGCCGTTAACATCTGTCATTGTTGTGACAGCCGAGTCGTTTTTCTGTACGCTCTCTCTGCCTACGCTTGCATTTGCCCTTTCTGCGCGAGTTATCGGAAACATTACGAAGAAAATAAGTATCAAAAAAGTAAGAAGAATAAAACAGCCGCACGAGATAAGAGTTACTTTGGTCGATTTTTGCAGGTTATTGAAAAATTCCCTGACTCTGCCCATGTAATATACACTCTCCTAAACAATATATATTTATTATATATCATTTTTGCGCGAAAGTCAAGGAATTACGCACATAATTAAAACATTAATCTATAGTCTGCTTTATCTGTCTTATCGCTCCCTTTTCAAGACGTGAGACCTGTGCCTGTGAAATGCCGATCTCCTTTGCGACCTCGACCTGTGTATGTCCCTTGAGATAGCGAAGATAGAGTATTTTCTTCTCGCGCTCCCCGAGATTTTTTATCTCTTCACGTATCGCAAGCTCGTCCATCCAGCTCTCAACATCATTCTTATCGCCTATCTGGTCGAGAATATACACGGTGTCGTCGGTGTCGGAGTAGACAGGCTCGTAGAGCGATATAGGGTCGCTTATGCTCTCAAGCGCTATCACGACCTCGGAGCGCTTTTCACCGAGCTCCGAGGATATTTCCTCGATATCGGGCTCCCTCTGCAATTTTATGGTAAGTCTCTCCTTAGCCTGTATCGCCTTATATGCAAGGTCACGAAGCGAGCGGCTCACCTTTATCTGACTGAAATCACGAAGGTGGCGGCGAAGCTCTCCGCTTATCATCGGGACGCAGTACGTCGAGAATCTCACCTCTTTTGTGAGGTCGAAGTTGTTGATAGCCTTTATCAGTCCGACAACGCCTATCTGAAAAAGGTCGTCGATGTCCTCTCCCCTGCCCGTAAAATGCTTTATAACGCTCAGCACAAGCCGAAGATTCCCCTTTATCAGCTTGTCACGAGCCTCCTTGCTGCCTGTCTCCCTTATCTCCCTGAGAAGCTGCATTTTCTCGGCTTCACTGAGAACCGTCAGCTCTGACGTATTTATCCCCGCTATCACTACTTTATTGTATGGCATAATAATATCTCTCCGCAGTCTGACTGCGCTGCTTTTATGGTGTGCAGCAAACCATCCTGTGATATTATTATTGCCTGCGGACAGGGATATAATCAGTGGAAAAAGATGTAAAAAGGGAGACCGCAGTCTCCCATGTATTATTTATTCACATATTCGATAAGCTTGCCGAGACAGCTCTCAAAGCACGTACTGTACCACATTTCCTTCATATGCGGCAGGGTCGCTTCAATGCAGTCCGCTGTGAAACCGACGGATATATCAAGTGTCTCCTGTATGCTCTTGCCGAGAGTGACAGCTCCCGTAAATACGCTTGCGAAGATGTCACCCGTGCCGTGAACAGTGCAGTCGATATTCTCCCTGAATGAGTAATACATACTGTCGGACTCGGCATCATAGGCGGCAGCTCCCTGTTTTTCGCTGTCAAAGTGAACTCCTGTGAGTACGGGCAGTCTGCACCCGAGCTCAGTGAGACGCTTCATTATATCTTTAAGATACTCCTCGTCGTAGCTCTCAGTATAAGGTATACCGAGCAGAAATGCCGCTTCCGTCATATTCGGTATCATGTAATCAGCCTTTGCACAGAGCTTCTTCATCTCGTCAACAAAATCGTCCGTGAAGCCTGCATACAGCCTTCCGCTGTCAGCCATTGCAGGATCGACAACTATGAAATTATCAGGAGTCTTGAAGTCGTCAAAAAAATCGGAGACTATCCTCACCTGCTCCTTTGAGCCGAGGTAGCCTGTATATATCGAATCAAATTTCAAATCAAGAGATTTCCAGTGCGCTGCAATATCGGGGATATCATTCGTGAGGTCGCGGAAGGTATATCCCTCAAAGCCGCCTGTATGCGTAGACAGCACAGCCGTAGGGATAACAGCGGTCTCGATGCCCATAGCCGATATTATCGGCAGTGCAACGGTGAGCGAGCACTTGCCGAAGCACGAAACGTCCTGTATAGTAACAATTCTCTTCATTTTTCATGCCTTTCAGTGAGTTTTACTGCTACAATTATACTTCATTCCGCAGATTTTGTCAATAGAGAGGCGGCAGCTGTCTCGGTGAGGTCAATGCTAATAGATCATTCCTATTATAGTTTTAGGCTCTTCAATGAACCAGAACGCCTCTTTTGCATATCCGCATACAGCGGCGACAATAATAAACGCCACTATGTATAGCAGCCAGAGGACAGGCTTCTTCTTTTTCTCGAGAATATCCGCCGCAAATGTATTTCAGTGCTCCGAGTGACTCCCATACTTCCCGATAATATAGGGTTTTATTATCTCTGTTGGTTATGAGAAAAGCAGGTATATTCAAGATGACAAAAATTCCAAGTCCGAGAAGCAGCTGCTTTATCTGGCGTATTTCTTCCTTTGACGGTTTCATAGCTGCTCATTCCTTTCGGCGAATAATAGTGTTTAAGCTATTATATCACAACCGAGCTTGGAATTCAATAGTTTACGGCAAAAGAGAGCCCCATGAACAGCCGTTACCGACTGCCCACGGGGAAAAAGCCAATATTAATCAGCCGAAATATCTCTTGAAGAGTCCGTCAAGAGCCTTTCCGTGTCTTGCCTCGTCACGAGCCATCTCATGAACTGTATCATGGATAGCGTCGAGGTTGAGCTCCTTTGCTCTCTTTGCAAGAGCTGTCTTGCCCTCACAGGCACCCTGCTCGGCAGCAACTCTCATCTCGAGATTTTCCTTTGTTGAGGGTGAAACGAGCTCTCCGAGAAGCTCAGCAAACTTTGCAGCGTGCTCAGCCTCCTCAAATGCAGCCTTCTCCCAATATGCGCCTATCTCAGCATATCCCTCTCTGTATGCAACTCTTGCCATTGCAAGATACATACCTACCTCGCTGCACTCACCTGTGAAATTCGAGCGCAGACCTTCAAGTATCTCACTGTCAACATTCTTAGCAATGCCTAAAACGTGCTCGCTTGCATAGCTTCCTGTCGAAGCGGTAACCTTGGGTGCTTCCTTTGGTGCAGATGATACGTCAGCTTCCTGAACGATGAACTTTGAACCCGGAACGTTGCACATGGGACATTTCTCGGGCGGTTCTTCTCCTTCGTGGACATAGCCGCATACGGGACATACATACTTTTTCATAACTGATTACCTCCTGATTTTATATTACCGATTATATCGGCATCGGCTTAAAATGATTGATGTGTCGTCAGACCGTGTGCTTTACGCGGTCATGCTCCTCGGCACGCTTGCCGTTGTTGAATCTGTCAAGTGTACCAACAAGGTAGCCTGTGATCCTTCTGATACGCTCGAAGGGCTGGTCTGCAAAATCATATCTGAGATCAACATAGTCGCCGTCAGTAGTAACTGTCATGCCGACTATCTGTCTGTTGCTGTATTTATTTCTCCCGTAATTCATATACGCAGTTATCTCTTCCTGTGAGAGCTGTTCCCCAATAACATTGACCTTCATTATTTTGTACCTCCACGAAATCATAGTACACTATATTGTGTTGACATTTCCGTGATTATATTGTATCATATATCTTAGAAAAATGCTGTTGCTTTTGCAACAAAAGGAGAAATTTTATGATACCCGAGGAAAATATACTCTTCAAAGGCATAAACAAGACCGACTGCGAAAACATGATGAAGTGCTTCAATCCGGATATAAAAAGGTACAAGGCAGGAAGCCGCATCGTCACCCTCTCGGAGTGCAGTGAGAATATAGGCATTGTCCTGAGAGGCAGTGCAATAATGGTAAGATACGACATAAACGGAGTAAGGACGATAATCGAAAACATCGAGACACAGGGGATTTTCGGGGAGCTTATAAGTCACGGTCTAAAGCGCGACAGCATTGAGATAGTCTGCGAAAAGGACTGCGAGATAATGTTCGTCAGAAAATCCGAGATACTGAAGAGGTGCGAGAATGCCTGCCGCTGTCACTCAATGGTCGTGGAAAACCTCCTTGAGCTTATGTCGGAAAAGGCTCAGACGCTCAGTGAGCGAATTGAGGTGCTCAGTCAGCGCTCTATCAGGGAGCGCCTCATCAGCTATTTACAGATAATCAGCGACAAGACTCCCGAGGGTGTAACTCCGCAGATACCGTTCTCAACTACTGCGCTCTCCGACTACCTCTGCGTGAACAGGAGCGCTCTGCAAAGGGAAATGACAAAGCTCAAATCAAGCGGTGTGCTTGCGTTTTCAAAGAGAAAATTCAAATTTCTGAGGAATCCCGACGAGGAGAATTGACATATACTTCTTAGTATGATATAATAAAACTTGTATTTCACGGAAAGGAACAAATACTAATGACAGAAATAATAAAATCCCTGATTTTCGGCATAGTCGAGGGTATCACAGAATGGCTCCCCGTCAGCAGTACGGGACACCTCATACTCCTTGACGAATTCCTCAGTCTCAAGCAGTCCGACGACTTCAAGGAGATGTTCGACGTTGTGATACAGCTCGGAGCTATTCTCGCGGTTGTCGTTATCTTCTGGAGCAAGCTTTTCCCGTTCGGCAAGAAGAACAATCCGCTTCCGCTCGGCAAGGACGGCTTCGGAGCTTACATAAAGACCGACATCTTCAAAATGTGGTTCAAGGTGCTCGTTGCCTGCATTCCTGCCGCTGTTATAGGACTTATCCTCGACGACTGGATAGACGAACACCTCTACAACCCGTGGACTGTTGCAATTATGCTCATTCTGTTCGGTATCGCATTCATCGTCGTTGAAAACTGGAACAAAAGCAGAAAGCCGAGAGTGGACAGCATTGACGACCTCACATACAAGGCTGCCTTTATAATAGGTATGTTCCAGCTCATCGCCGCTCTTCTGCCAGGCACATCACGCTCGGGTGCAACTATCGTGGGAGCTCTCCTTATCGGTATTTCGCGTCCCGTTGCCGCAGAATTCACTTTCTTCCTCGCTGTGCCTGTAATGTTCGGTGCAAGCCTGCTGAAGCTCGTGAAATTCGGTCTCGACTTCTCGGGCACTGAGCTCGCTGTACTCGCTGTCGGCATGATAACAGCATTCGTTGTCTCGATATTCGTTATCAAGTTCCTTATGGGCTATATTAAAAAGCACGATTTCAAGGTGTTCGGCTGGTACAGGATAGTCCTCGGCATACTTGTGATACTCTACTTTGCACTTAAATAATTCGCCGCAAAACAGCAAATTAGCACAATAAACCGACGTTTTATCAATAAAATAGCACATAAGTCATAAAGATGTGATTTTCTATTGACAAATCTTCAATTTCGGCGTAAAATATTAATATAAGTGAATATTCAATGAAACAATGGCGTTTCGATTGTTATTTGGCCGGCGGACTGCTTGCGGTTCGTCCCGACCGACATTCGTAACGCTTTATTTTTTAAGGAGGCTCTGTTTATGGCAGACAATAATTCTTCGGCTAAAAATGTTTCCGATTACTTCGGATGCAACGTATTCAGCGACAAGGTGATGCGTGAAAGACTCCCTAAAGATGTATACAAGTCGGTACAGCGCACCAAGAAGCTCGGTACGGCTATCGACAAGAATATTGCGGACGTTGTTGCAAACGCAATGAAGGACTGGGCTATCGAGCGCGGAGCTACTCACTACGCTCACTGGTTTCAGCCGCTCACGGGCGTAAGCGCTGAGAAGCACGACGCTTTTATAAATCCCACCTCAAACGGTGAGGTCATTCTTGAATTTTCGGGCAAGGAGCTCGTTAAGGGCGAGGCTGACGCTTCATCATTCCCCTCGGGAGGACTCCGCTCTACATTCGAGGCTCGCGGCTACACGGCTTGGGACCCGACTTCAAGCGCATTCGTAAAGGACAACTCCCTCTACATCCCGACAGCTTTCTGCTCATATACAGGCGAAGTCCTCGATAAAAAGACTCCCCTGCTTCGTTCAATGGAAGTCGTAAGCGAACAGGCTCTCAGAATACTTAGACTTTTCGGAAACACTACCGCTACAAGAGTTACCACGACTGTTGGTCCCGAGCAGGAATACTTCCTCATCGACAAGAAGTATTTCGATGCACGCGAGGACCTCGTTATCACAGGCAGAACGCTCTTCGGTGCTAAGCCGCCCAAGGGTCAGGAGCTTGAGGACCACTACTACGGAAACATAAAACAGCGCGTTTCTGACTACATGAAAGACCTTGACGAAGAGCTCTGGAAGCTCGGTATCTACGCAAAAACAAAGCACAACGAGGTAGCTCCCTCACAGCACGAGCTCGCTCCTATCTTCACAACATCAAATATTGCCGCTGACCACAATCAGCTCACAATGGAGATAATGAAGAAAACTGCCATAAAGCACGGACTTTACTGTCTGCTCCACGAAAAGCCGTTCGCCGGGGTAAACGGCTCGGGCAAGCACAATAACTGGTCGATGTCATCAAACGACGGACAGAACCTTCTTGACCCGGGTGACACTCCGCAGAACAATTTGCAGTTCCTCACATTCCTCTGCGCTATAATCAAGGGTGTTCACGAATATGCTCCGCTCCTCAGACTTTCAGCTGCTTCGGCAGGCAACGACCACAGACTCGGCGCAAATGAAGCTCCGCCTGCTGTTGTCTCCGTATTCATAGGAAGCGACCTCGAAGCTGTACTCAACGCTCTTGAGGCAGGCAAGAAATACACGACTGTTGCGGATCAGGAGTTTGAGATAGGCGTTGACGCTCTCCCGAACTTTCCCAAGGACACAACAGACCGCAACCGTACATCACCCTTTGCTTTCACAGGAAACAAGTTCGAGTTCAGAATGCTCGGTTCTTCGGACTCTATCTCATGTGCAAACACGATACTCAATACCATCGTTGCCGAGGAGCTCTGCGAATTCGCTGACGCACTCGAGGGCAAAGAGAACTTCGAGGGCGAGCTCAAAAAGCTCCTTGTAAAGACGATCAGAGAGCACAAGGACGTTATCTTCAACGGAAACGGCTACTCGGACGAGTGGATAAACGAGGCTGTCAATGTAAGACATCTCCCGAATCTTGTCTCGACCGTAGACTGCCTCCCCGATTACGTAAAGCCGTACAGTATTCAGCTCTTTGAGAAGTTCAAGGTATATTCGGCTGCCGAGCTCCACTCAAGAACAGAGGCACTCCTTGAAAACTACAGCAAGGTTATCAACATCGAGGCTCTCACAATGCTTGAAATGGTCAAGAAGAACATTATTCCCGCTTGTCTCACCTATACAAAGGACATCTGCGACACCGGTGCTTCAAAGCAGGCTATCGGCATTACTCCCGTGCTTGAAAAGGAGCTTGCAGAAAAGCTCTCGTCGCTGACAGCTGATATCTACAAGGAGACTAAAATCCTTGAGGAAAAGGTCATTGCTGCTCAGGGCAAGGAGGATGGTCTTGAAGCGGCTCGCTACTATCGTGACGAGGTATTCTCACAGATGCAGACTCTCAGAGCTATCGTTGACGAGACTGAAACTAACGTCAGCGAGGACAGATGGCCGCTCACTTCGTATTCAAAACTGCTCTTCTCAGTTGAGTAAAATAAAATACCAATACACAATTGCCGTCCCGAGTATTACGCTCGGGACGCTTTTTATTACGACATTATTAATTATTAACAAAATAATCTGACCGCAATTTATGGTAATCAGCACAATATATGAACAGTCGGTGCTCCAATAGCAAAAAAGTGACATAAAATCAGCAGGAAAGTCAATTGACTACTTTTATAAAAAAGGTTACAATAAAGAAAATGTGTAAAATTCATGAAGGAGGTAATTTTATGAATTTAAAAAAGCTTGCTGCAAGTATAACAGCGCTTTCCTGCTTCTCGGGTGTACTGGCATATATGCCCGATATGACATGGGAATCGTATGCAGCTGAGGTTGTAAGCAATGACTTTGAGGTGAACTACGAGGGCTGGCACCCCAATGCTGACAATGTCACTCTTACAGCTATCGACAGCATAGGAAACAGCGCTTCACGCGGCATGAAGGTCAGCGGCAGATCAACTGCCAAAGACGGTGCAAGCTCATCCAAGGGTCTGTATCTCGTAGGCGGTACTTATTATGAGTACAGTCTTTACGTTTACAGCGAAAAGGACGAGACATTCAATCTCTCTCTTCTTACCAAGGATGAGAAAACAGACGAGGAAACAGTTAAGAAGCTCGTTTCCAAAAAGGTAAAGGGCGGCGAGTGGACTAAACTCACAGCAGGATATAAGGCACCTGCTGACAGCTATGAGTTTGAACTCACCCTCAACACAGATTCTACTGACGACTTCACTTTCGATGACGTTAAGATAACTACCAAGAATTATAAGAATTCCGCAAGTGCTGCTACTGCACAGAAGGGTCTCAAGGACGAATTTGCCAATTACTTCCGTGTTGGTAATATCCTCAACGGCGGTACAGTAAAGAATTCGGGTATCACGGCAAATATCATCAAGGACTGCAACTCTGTTGAGTGCGAAAACGAGACAAAGCCAGATGCAACTCTTAACCAGTCTCAGAGCTCAGGCAACAATATCGGCGTAAAGCTTGACAGTGCTGCTGCTATCTTTGACTTCTGCGTAAACAACAACATTGCTGTCCGCGGTCATACTTTCGTATGGCACAGCCAGACTCCTTCATGGTTCTTTAAGGATAATCTTCAGAACGGCGGAAACTGGGTCGACAAGAACACAATGAACGCTCGTATGGAGAGCTACATCAAGAATCTCTTCGCAGCTATCAAGACACAGTACCCTGACCTCTATGTATATGCTTATGATGTCTGCAACGAGTGCGTTTCTGATGACTCGAACAGAACTGCTAACTACGGCGGTGCTCGTGAACCCGGCGACAGCAAGGTAAACGGACAGGGCGGAAAGTCCGCGTGGGTACAGGTTTACGGCGACAACAGCTTCGTTGAGCAGGCTTTCACCTATGCAAGAAAGTACGCTCCCGAGGGCTGCGACCTCTACTACAACGACTATAACGAATACTGGGATCACAAGCGTGACTGCATCTACAATATGTGTAAGAATCTCTACAATAAGGGACTTCTCGACGGTGTTGGTATGCAGAGCCACGTTCCCGCAAACTCCACAGGCTTTGCAGGAACTGATTCCTACCTTCAGGCTATGGATAAGTACCTCTCGATAGGCTGCGATGTTCAGGTAACTGAGCTCGATATCAGCCTTGAAAACGGTAAGTATTCACTTCAGGATCAGGCTAACAAGTACAAGGCTATCTTCCAGCACGCTATGGAAGTAAATACAAGCGGCAAGTACAACGGCAAGGTTACTGCTGTTTGTATCTGGGGACCAAATGACGCTAACTCATGGCTCTCCTCCGGTTCAAATGCTCTTCTCTATGATTCAAACAATCAGCCCAAGCTTGCTTATACAACACTTACTTCAATGATACCTCAGTCCGAATGGGGCGACGGTACAGCTTACAACGGCGAGATTAAGACTCCCGAGCCTAATGAGTACGGCTGGTACTTCCAGCACGGCTTCGAGGGCACAACTGAAGGCTGGGAAGGCAGAGGTGCTGCTTCTATAATGACAAGCGGCAGAACTGCTTACGTCGGCAGTGAGGCTCTCCTCGTTCAGGACAGAACTGCTTCATGGAACGGCGCATCATTCAACCTCAACTCAAGAGCTTTCAAGGCTGGCGAAGAGTACAGCTTCTCAGCTAATGTAAACTACTTTGACGGTGCTGACACAACTGATTTCAAATTCACACTCCAGTTTACAAACTCAGAAGGCAAGACTGATTACGACGAGATCGCACACGCAACAGGCGTCAGAGGTCAGTGGGTACAGCTTGCAAATACAAACTACAAGATCCCTGAGGGCGCAACAGACCTTATGATCTATGTTGAGACATCAGATGAAACAACTGAGAACTTCTACATTGATGAGGTTATCGGTGCTGTTGCAGGAACAGGCATAAAGGGCGCAGGACAGCCTGTTATCAAGAAGGTTATCCTCGGTGATACAAACTTCGACGGTAAGATATCCGCTCTCGACCTTGCAATTGCAAGAAAGGGACTCACAGGCGGTTTCGCTGATTCATCCACCGAAAAGGCAGCAGACGTTGACCAGAGCGGTGTATATGAAGTAAACGACCTCGTTCTTATCAACGAGTTCATCCTCGGAGCAATCACAGAATTCCCTGTTGCTGAAAAGGTTATCGACACATCAGCAATGGAGAACATTTTCAAGAATGTAACAGTAAACGGCAGCTGGAAGGCTGACGGTGAAAATAATGTCCTCTGGACACAGCGCTTCGGTGCTGACCCCGGCTTCATGGTATACAAGGACAGACTCTACGTATTCACAACTAACGATGCTTTTGAATACAACAACGACGGACAGATACACACAAACACATACAACAGCCAGACTATCAACTGCTTCTCATCATCAGACCTCGTAAACTGGACAGACCACGGTGCTATCCCCGCAGCAGGCTCAAACGGCGCTGCTAAGTGGGCACACTTTGCATGGGCTCCTGATGCTTGCTGGAAAACAATAAACGGCAAGGATAAGTTCTTCCTCTACTTCGCAGACAGTGCAGGCGGTATCGGCGTTCTTACAGCTGACAGCCCTGAGGGACCCTACACAGATCCTATCGGCAAGGCACTTATCAATAAGAGCACTCCCGGATTCAGCGATGTAACATGGCTCTTCGACCCCGCTGTTCTCGTTGATGATGACGGAACAGGTTACCTCTATGTAGGCGGCGGTGTTCCGGATGGCAAAAATGCAGACCCCGGCACAGCAAGAGCTGTAAAGCTCGGCGCTGACATGACAAGCCTTTCAGGTCAGTACGCAAAAATGAATCCCCCCTATCTCTTCGAGGACTCTTCAATACTCAAGGTCGGCAACACATACTACTATTCATACTGCACAAACTGGAATACAGGCGGCAACCCCTACGGCTTCAACAACGCAGAGATCGCTGTAATGACTTCCACTAACCCCCTCGGACCCTTCACATACAAGGGCATCGCACTCAAGAACCCTGCTTCCTATCAGCTTGACGGCGGCGGAAACAACCACCACTCAATAGTTGAATTCAAGGGCAAGTACTATGTACTCTATCACAGCCGTCATCAGTCAAGAGCTATGAACATTCAGGCAATTGACAACAGCACAGGTAAGATCGACCTCGGCGGCAACTATCGTTCATGCCATATCGACAACTGCACATTTGAAAACGGTATGTTCAAGGCATCAGGCACCATGAAGGGTGTAAGTCAGATCGAAGCTGTTGACCCCTACACAAAAGTTCAGGCTGAGAATATGTCAAACCAGTCAAAGAACATTAAGGTAAACGGTCTTTGTGATACAACTGTTGCTGGTGACAAGGGCGAGTGGATAAAGACAAGCGGTGTCAACTTCAGCAAGGGCGAAAAGTCTATAACTATCAAAGCTTCCTCTAAGTCAGGCAGTGTTATCAAGGTCTGCACAGGCAGTCCGAGCGGCACAGCTATGACTTATGTAGAAATACCTGCAGGATCCTCTCAGGAAATAACAGTTCCTATTGTAAGTGAGGTATCGGGACAGAAGGACGTTTACTTCGTATTCAGCGGTCAGACTGAAATGGATTATTGGTTCTTCTCTTAACCAATGAATGAACTTTCTCAGCAGATACATCTGCACACCGTATCTGCTGAAAAATTCAAAAATTTATGGGACAAATCAGAAAAAACAGCTCGGGAATCACCTGAGCCGTTTTTCTTTATTGATGTATTTATCGGGGGAAAACTTTCTGAGGAAAGCTTTCCCCCGTACCCCCTTTCAAAGACTTTAAGCTGAAAATTCTGTCTGACAGAGCACATCTCTCACATATTAAAAGAGACGAAGTCTCTATATGTGCCCTGTCAGACAGAATTTTAAATTAAGGCTTACAAATGAAATAGAGTGAAGCTCTTTTCAAAAGGTTTACGCTCTATAAATCGAACAAATCTACTATATAGTCCCCCATACTACTACGTAAAAAACGGGGAGGAAATAATTGCATTTCCTCCCCGATTTTTTTCACTTTCAGCTGCTCTATCAGCCGCCTGTAGCCTCCTGAAGTACAAGGTTCAGCTTGACATCTTCACCGTTTCTTGTTACGGTTATGGTTATCGTTTCGCCTGCCTTATGCTCGTTCTTTATCTTGGTAAGCTCCTCGCGGGTCTTTACAGCAGTCCCGTCAACGTCAATAATGACATCTCCGACCTGTATACCTGCAAGGTCAGCGGCACTTCCCTCCTGCACTGTACGAACGTACACGCCCATAGGAATATTAAAGAAGCTCGAATAGGACTCATCAACATCAACAGTGGTAATGCCTATTTGTGGTCTGCCCTTGACGTAGTTGTAATTAATGAGGTCGTCGATTATCTCCTTCGCCTCATTTATCGGAATAGCAAATCCGAGACCCTCAACGGACGCAGTACCGTAGCTTGACGACATCTTCGCGGAATTGATACCTATTACCTGTCCGCAGCTGTTGAGAAGCGGTCCGCCCGAATTACCGTTATTGATAGCGGCATCGGTCTGGATAAGTGTCATGTCCTTGTCGTTTATAGATATCTCACGGTTAAGCGCGGAGACTATGCCGCTTGTTACCGAGCCGAAAAGCTGGAATCCGAGAGGATTTCCGATAGCAATAACAAGCTCACCTACTCTCAGTTCATCGCTGTTGCCGAATTCTGCGGGATCAAGTCCCTTACCGTCTATTTTAAGCACTGCAAGGTCTGTCTGTATATCATACGCGATTATCTTCGCATCATGCTCGGTCTCGTCGCTGAGGAGCACAGACACGCTTACTGCCTCGCCTGCCTTATATTCGCTGTCACTGTCGAAGATAACGTGTGCATTCGTTGCGATATAGCCGTCCTCGGAAATAATTATTCCCGTACCTGTTCCGACTACCTCGCCCGACTGAGTCTGTCCCGTACTGAATCCGAACGGGTCATAGGACTGACGTGTGACCTCAAAGGTCGAGGATACTCCGACTACCGACGGCATGATCTCATCAACAATATCAGGGAGCGGCTTTGCGTCGGTGCGGGCGGCTATGTCAATAAGGCTCGGCATATCGTCTCTGCCCTCGGGCTTCTTTCCCGAGTCTCCCCTTGCATTCATCGGCTCGGCATCATCTGTCTGAAGCTGGTCAGCCTTGAATTCCTGAAGCTTTGTATTGTCCTTGTGGTCATTATATATCCTTATTCCCTGAACCGTTCCGACCCCGACAATACCTGCACACAAAGCAAATGCAGTCACCTTTAAGCCGATATGCTTCTTCGGCTTTTTCTGCTTTTGACAGTTATTTGAAGTATAGGTACAAGAATGATTATTCTCGTCAGCATTATTGATTTCTTCATTGTATTCGTCCGCCATTATATTCACCCTCCATGCTGTCCGCAGCTCTCTGCGGAGCCAATTTTCTGCTATAATCCTTATATTATATTATATCATTTTATGTGATAAGTTTATGATAGCATACAGAAAAATGACAGAGAAAATAAAAGGAGTTCCCAAGCCTTCAGCTTCAGGAACTCCTTTGGCATTTATTGTCAATCGTCGCTCGGGTCGGGTTTGACGGGCGATGTTGAATAGAGCTCTCCGACTACTCTGTCATAGGTGAGCATATCAAGGTCGGGGTCTCTCGGGGTAGAATTATCGTATGATGTGGAATATACGGGCTCTGTCTGCATCTTGTTCATCATAGTCTGAATGAACTCATCACGCGGTGCGTCGATGATATTGAGCAGAACATACGGCATATAGAAGAACGATACCTGCTGGTCGGGCACTGTCGAGAAATCAGCGTCATAGTTGCTCCAGAGCAGATACTTCTGCTGATAGAGGACATCGCAGTTTTCACTGGTAATGCCTACCTGATTATAAACGCTCGTCTCACCGCGAAGCGACGGGAAGTGGTCGCCAACAAAGAAAACAAGTGTAGGCTCGTCTATCTTCTCAAGATCGTCGAGGAACACCTCAAGGTCCTCATTCGTGTGCTTGATCCATGTAAGATAATTGCCAAACTCGTCCTGGTCGCCCTGATCATAAGGCTGGTGGTTCTGCATTGTGGTAGTGTGAACATAGAGCGGCTCATCAGAATCATTTATCAACTTCGTTATCTGATTGAACACTGTCATATCGTCAACGTAGGTGCCGTAATAATCAACATCAACATCGAAGTCGCTCGTTCCCTCATAGTCGTCATGGAACATGAGCTTATCAAAGCCGAAATTTGGGTACTTATTCAGACGTCCGTAGAATGTACCCTGGAAGGGATGAATATACGCCGTATTATAGCCCCATGTATTGTAATACTGTGCAAGGGCAGGCTGCACTCTGTCAGCAAGCTCTCTCTGAGGCATATTCGGGTCATTGATGCCGCGGACGGGAAGTCCGAGGATAAGCTCGAATTCCGAGCGTACAGTCCAGCTTGCATAGGTCGGAGTGATAATCGTTCCGCTGTGACCCTCCTCGCAAGCCTTATCAAAGAGGCTGTATATTGAGTCATCAATACGGTCATCAAGCTGGTCAAACACGCGGAAATCCGCATAGGATTCACTCATGACAACGATAACATTCGGCTTCTCACCGCCGTTGAAATCGTGACCGCCCTCAACATCGACCTGCATAATTTCGTCGATAGACTCCTGAGAATAATTCTCAGGTTCAACAAGTCTGTTGGCATAGCTCTCGGAAGCGGTCTCAACGAGAAATGCAAGGAAGCTGTTCTGCTTGAATTTCTCCTTCAGGAGAATATCGTTGCTCGCGTCTGTTGTATCAACTCCGAAGAATGAATATACAGGCTGATAGAACGACGGAAATATAACGAGTGCGATAAACGGCGCGATACAGCATACCGAGCCGACTATTCGCTTTACGGGTGACGGGTGTATCTTCGGATTGAGATAGAATACAAGCAGTACAAACGCTATCACCACTATATAGGCAAGTATCAGCCGCCACGTTATCTTGATATAGGCAAACGAGGTAAGGCTCTTGACGCTTTTTGCAAGCTTCATATCCGAGAGGATAAGGTGGTTGCCGTTTGTGTTGTACTTGAACAGTTCGACTGTACTCAGCGCCATATAAATGAAGCTCTGCACTGCCGAGGCTATCCAGCCTATCTTGAAAATGAGAAGCAGGAGTATGAAAATCAGTCCTGCGATTATGTAATCGAAAAATACTACCGATGGTCTGTTCACAAGGAGCTTGAGGAAAGGAAGTGCTTCCTTAGCCTGATTTATCTCAGCCATGCTGCAAATGAACAGCGGGAAAATTATAAGCAGGAACGTATTCAGCGTTGAATAGCGCTTTGTATTCCAATTCCTGTGTCTGTTGAATCTTCTGAGCTTTGGAAAACGCTTTTTCTTGTTATCCGCGTTCGGCTCAGCCTTTGGTTTTTCGGTGACATCGGGCATAATATCGGATTTAGCGCCCTCTGTCTCCTGATTGCCGCTCTCTGACGGTTCGGGTCTGTTAAGCGGATTTTCTGCCATACACAATCATCCTACCTTTTAATTACAGTATTCGTCAAATAATTCTTTACTTTATTAATATAACATATTAGTGCTGAAATTTCAAGTTCTATTCTTAATTATCATTGTTTTTTCATCATTTTCAGCTTAACAGTAGTTATAGACTGAAACTACTAAAAAAAATTGTGCAAAATGATTATCAGAAAATGCGGTCCCTTATCAAGAAACCGCATTCTGTGAAATTATCCCTTATTTTGTACCGAAAATTCGGTCGCCTGCGTCACCGACACCCGGGATTATGAACTTATCCTCGTTGAGTGCAGGGTCCATTGCTCCTGCATATATCTCAACATCAGGGTGAGCGTTCTCGAGGTTGTCAACACCCTCCTTTGTGCAGATGATACACATGAACTTGACGTGCTTTACTCCGAGCTTTTTGAGCTCGCTGACCGCTGCTACAGCAGAATTGCCTGTCGCAAGCATCGGGTCAACGACTATAACGTCTCTCTCGCTGATGTCCTCGGGCATTTTTACGTAATACTTCACAGGCTCGTGAGTATCGGGGTCACGGAAGATACCGATATGTCCTATCTTAGCGGCAGGAACAAGCGTTGTAACACCCTCGACCATGCCAAGTCCTGCACGGAGGATAGGCACGAATGCAAGCTTGCGTCCCGAAATTATCTTTGTTTTTGCAACTGCAAGCGGAGTCTCAAGCTCTATTTCCTTCAGCGGAAGGTCGCGCGTAGCCTCATAGCAGATGAACATAGCGGTCTCAGATACAAGCTCTCTGAATTCCTTTACTCCTGTGTTTTTGTCTCTCATAAGAGAGATCTTGTGCTGTACAAGCGGATGATCAATTATATGAAGTCCCATTTGTATAAGCTCCTTTCATCAGCATTCTTCTATTTTTTCGATAAGGTCGAGACGTCTCTGATGACGTCCGCCCTCAAAGCCTGTTGTCAGGAATATCTCTGCAAGCTCAGCTGCAAGTCCTGTTCCCATAGTTCTTGCGCCCATGCACATTACATTCGCATTGTTGTGCAGACGTGTATATTTCGTTGAGAAGCAGTCCGTGCAGAGTGCCGCTCTTATCCCCTTGACCTTGTTTGCGGCAATTGACATCCCAATGCCTGTTCCGCAGATAAGTATGCCGTATTCACAGCCTCCCGAAAGTACGTCCTCGCATACCTTCTCGGCAATATCGGGATAATCGCACTTCTCGCCGTCACAGCCCGAATCCTTGAATTCATAGCCCTTTGCGCCGAGCACGGATATAAGTTCCTTTTTCATTTCATAGCCTGCGTGGTCACAGCCGATCGCAATCATATTCATTCTCCTTTATATTCAGGACTTTTTGTCCTCAAGATCTTTTTCCGCCTTGACCTTCTGCAAGTAGGATACCTCGAGCTTTTCCGGCTCAACAAGCTCCTTGCTCAGTCCTGCAAGGCAAACTCCCACGGCATTCTGAATGCGGTTCTGCGGCGAAGCAATGATAAACTTCGGTGAGCGGTAGTCCGTGAAGAAGTCCGCGGCGCCGTCTCCGCAGAGAAGCACGTTCTCGCCGTTGAATGCGAGAAATTCCGCAAGCTCGTCACGCGAGACTATCTTCTCCTCAGTGATTTTCTCCGCAACATACCCGTCACACTTATATGTGCAGGTGTAGACAAGCTCTCCGCGAGCCTTCATTATCGAGCAGACAGTCCCGACATACGAGACATTGTTATAGGCAAGCCCCTCAAGAGTCGAGACTCCGCAGCATTTTATATCAAGACCGAATGCAAGCGCCTTGACAGCAGCAACTCCGATACGAAGTCCCGTATAGGAGCCCGGTCCGTTTGCAACAGCAATCGCTCCGATGTCTTTCACTGTCTTGCCTGTCTGTGCGATGATGTCCTTGACTACGGGCATTATCACCTGTGAATGCGTTTTCTGAGTATACAGCGTTTTCTGTGCGAGAAAAGCTTCCGAATCGGTGTCAAAAAGCGCAGCAGAGGCGGTCCTTCCCGATGTATCAATCCCAAGCAGCAGCAAATCTGTCACCGTCCTCAATTATTATCTCCCTGTCGTTTTCTCCGACAGAGTTTATCGTTATATATATCGTATCCTTTGGCAGAAATGCCGAGATATTCTCAGACCATTCTATCACTGCGACGTTATCCTCGAAATCATAGTCGTAAAATCCCGTTGATTCGAGGTCGTCCTCTGTCTCAATGCGGTACATATCAAAGTGGTATAGGTTGATCTCATCACCTCGGTACTCATTGACGAGTGCAAACGTCGGAGAGCTTACATTGTCCCCCAAGCCGAGACCTATCGCAAGTCCGCGCGTGAAGGTAGTCTTTCCTGCGCCGAGTCCGCCGCGAAAGGCTATCATATCCCCTGCTTTAAGGAGCTTACCAAGCTTCACAGCCGCGTCAACAGTCTCCTGCGGTGAATGTGTCGTTATCGTCATCAGTATCCTCTCCGTCAGAAAAGTCCCGTGATATTGCCGTTTTCGTCGCAGTCGATGCTCAGAGCGGCAGGAACCTTAGGAAGTCCCGGCATTGTGAGGATATTACCCGTATAGATGACAACAAATCCTGCACCTGCGGAGAGCTTCGCGTCACGTACAGTGATGTTGAAATTCTTCGGTTTTCCGAGCAGTGACGGATTATCCGAGAGCGAATACTGCGTCTTTGCAATGCACACAGGAAGGTCACGGTAGCCGATACCCTCTATCTCCTTGATAGCCTTTTCAGCCTCGGGAGTATAGATAACGCCGTCCGCACGGTAGATCTCCTGAGCGATAGTCTTGACCTTGTCCTTTATCGAGCTCTCAACATTGTAGAGAGGCTTGAACTTTGTATCATTGTCGGCACAGAGGCGAATAGTCTCAACGACCTTTTCAGCAAGGTCACGTCCGCCTTCGCCGCCCTTAGCATACACCTCGCACATCGAAACATCAACGCCCATGTCCGCACAGAATTTCTCGACAAAGTTTATCTCGTTGTCGGTATCTGTGCCGAAGCGGTTTATCGCCACAATTACAGGTACATGATACTTATGCATATTCTCGATATGTGTCTGGAGGTTTGCGATACCCTTTTCAAGAGCCCACATATTCTCCTCAGCAAGAGCATCCTTGCGTACACCGCCGTTGTATTTGAGTGCCCTTATCGTAGCAACAAGAACTACGCAGGAGGGCGTGAGTCCGCCGAAACGGCACTTTATATCAAAGAACTTCTCAGCTCCGAGGTCAGAGCCGAAGCCTGCTTCTGTAACACAATAATCACCGAGCTTAAGAGCAAGCTTTGTAGCGCGTATCGAATTACAGCCGTGTGCGATATTCGCAAAAGGTCCGCCGTGAATGAACGCAGGATTGTTCTCAAGAGTCTGTACGAGATTCGGCTTCAGAGCGTCCTTCAGGAGCGCAGTCATAGCTCCGCACGCACCGAGATCCCTTGCGTAGACAGGCTCGCCGCTGAGATTATATGCAACAAGCATATTTCCTATGCGCTCCTTGAGGTCGGCAAGGTCTGTCGAAAGGCAGAGAATAGCCATAAGCTCAGAGGCAACCGTGATGTTGAAGCCGTCCTCACGCGGAACTCCGTTAGCCTTTCCGCCAAGACCGATGACCGTATTTCTGAGCGCTCTGTCGTTCATATCGAGAGCACGCTTTATCAGTATCCTGCGCTGGTCTATTTTAAGCTCATTTCCCTGCTGGATATGGTTGTCTATCATCGCACAGAGAAGATTATTAGCAGAGGTAAGAGCGTGCATATCGCCCGTGAAATGAAGGTTTATGTCCTCCATAGGCACTACCTGAGCATATCCGCCGCCTGCGGCTCCGCCCTTGATTCCAAAAACGGGTCCGAGCGAGGGCTCACGAAGCGCAAGGACAGTCTTTTTGCCTATCCTGTTCATAGCGTCGGCAAGTCCGACACTCGTTGTAGTCTTTCCCTCACCTGCGGGAGTGGGATTCACGGCAGTAACAAGAATGAGCTTGCCGTCCTCTCTGAAAGCAAGCTTGGAGTAAAGGCTCTCCGAGAGCTTTGCCTTGTAGTGTCCGTAGGGTTCTATCTCATCCTCGGTGATACCGAGCTTTGCAGCCACCTCGGTTATTTTGAGCATTTTTGCATTATGTGCTATTTCAATATCGGTCAGCATCAGCATTGCCTCCTTTGATAGTTTTGATTTTATGAATGCTACTATTTATTATACCACTAACTGCTGAAAAAAGCAATACCGATACAGTATATTTTCAGCAAAAACGCAGAAAGCTCTCCGCGTATATCCGCAGAGAGCCTGAAACGCTATTAAAATGTATTACATTCCGCTTCTTACGATAATGTCGATATCGTCAACGATGATATCTATCTCATCGTCCTCGGGCTGTTCAAATATGCTCTCAAAATTGCGGAGAATGGCATCATCAATATAATAACCGTCCTTCGCCTTTTCAAGAACGCTGACATTGCGCTCGTCGATACGGCGCTTCCACTCACTCTGGCTGAGCTCAATATAGTGCAGCTCGGTGCTTGCATTTCTTGAATGGTAGAAATCACGTATCTGATCGCGCTCGGCTCTTGTCCAGAAGCCCCAGTCAAGCACGACATTTACCCCTCTGTTGAGTATCTCCGCAGACTTTTCAAGAAGGAACTTCTTCAGCTTTCTGACATATTCCTCATGCTTTTCGCCTGCATACTGTCCGAAAACAGCCTGCATTATTTCATCAACAGATAAAAGAACTGCGTTCTCATCTTTACATATACTTTGTGAATAGGTAGTTTTTCCGGAACAGAGTTTTCCGGCTACAAGAATGGCTTTTCCCATAGGATATCCCCTCCCTTTTTATAAATTATACCACATATGAAACAGAATGTCAATCAATTTTCAAAAAAATATCATATCATATTGACAAATATTTACCGAAATGATAAAATTATTGATAAGAAGTCCGTTATCGGACAATTATAAGGAGTTGATCTTATGAACATGAAAAAGGTCATTGCTGCCGTCCTCTCCGCAGCGATGATAACCACAGCAGTGCCTCCTATGGCTGATGTCTCCGCAGAGGAGGCGGAGCTCGTACACAACAGCTTTGAGGAGGATTTCGGTACATGGAAGGCGAGAACCTCGGGCAGCACCGAGATCTCTCTCTCCGACGCACAGGCATACGAGGGCAGCAAGTCCCTCAGTGTTACGGGAAGAACAGTGAACTGGAACGGTGCAGGCGCTTCAATGATAGGCATTATGTACCCCGACCAGCAGTACACGCTGAGTGTTGCCGTCTATTATGACGACGAGGTCGGCGGACAGAACCAGCAGTTCAACCTGCAATGCCTGTACACCGATTCCAACGGCAAGGAAAACTACAAGTACATAAGCAGCGTAAATGCTGCAAAAGGAGAATGGAGCGTTATCAACGGCACCTATACAGTCCCCTCGGACGCTTCAAATATCGTTGTTTACGTCGAAGCGGCTACTCTCAGCGACTTCTGCATGGACGAGTTTATCGTGAACGGCGAAAAGACCGAAGCAACGGACGCTGTTGACGGCTTCTCGGATAACTTCGACGACGGAACTAAAATGAACTGGCAGACAAGAGGCTCCAATACCACACTTGAGGTGACGGACAAATACGCTCACAGCGGCGATCATTCATTATACACCGACGGCAGACAGCAGCTCTGGAACGGTGCGACCTGCAACAAGACTCTCAACCTCACAGCAGGCGGATATTACAGCTTCGGCTGCTACGTGCTCTACGACGGGGACAACTGGACGGATACGCAGAAATTCTCCATTAATCTCCAATATGACGCGGACGGAAAGGAAAATTACTACACTATCGCAACAGATACCGCCAACAAGGGCGAATGGACACACATCGGCACAGAATGCACTATCCCCGAGAATGCGTCGAATATCTACGTCTACGTACAGACAGCATACAAGCCCGAGGCTTCCGTGACCGAGCAGGACCTCATGGGATTCTATCTTGATGATGTCACGGGAACAAGGCTCCCCGACCCTGCTATTCAGGACGATTTAGAGTCACTCAACGACGTTTACAGCAAGTATTACTTCAATATCGGCTGTGCAGTGACGGACAGCGAGCTCTCGCAGGGCGCTACCAAGGACCTTATCCTCAAGCACTACGGCTGTGTTACTGTCGGAAACGAGCTGAAACCCGAGTCCGTACTTGACAAGGCTGCGACAATTGCTTACATGAACGCTAACGGCGGCGACCAGACAGTGCCGCAGGTATCACTGAAGCAGGCTGCAAATATCCTCAGCTTCTGTCAGAAGAACGACCTCAAAGTACGCGGTCACGTCCTCGTATGGCACTCGCAGACTCCGGATTGGTTCTTCAAGGAGAATTATGACGACTCCGCCGACTACGTTTCGCCCGAGGTCATGGACAAGCGACTTGAAAACTACATCAAAAACCTCATGGCTGCGATAAAGGAGCAGTACCCCGACCTTGAATTCTACGCTTGGGACGTTGTGAACGAAGCGGCTTCCGATTCGGGAACTATCAGAAAAGCAGGAGCATACTCACAGGGCGACGGCTCTTCGGCTTGGGTAAGCGTATACGGCGACCAGAGCTACATCAGAAAGGCTTTCGCCTATGCAAGAAAATATGCTCCCGCAGGCTGCAAGCTGTTCTACAATGACTATAATGAATACAGCGACGCTAAGCTGAAATACATACAGTCCGAGATCTTACAGCCGATAATTGAGGACAACAACATCGACGGCATGGGTATGCAGTCGCACATCGGCATGAGCAGTCCCACTATCGAGCAGTACGAGGCGGCAATCAGAAGCTATGCTGCTATGGGACTTGAGGTGCAGATAACCGAGCTCGACATCTCTCTCCGCTCGAATGCTCCCGAGGACCTTCTTGCAGAGGCGGAGCGCTATCGTCAGAGCTTTGAGATGTACCAAAGAGTGAAGGCGGACGGTGTTCCGCTCACAGCCGTTACGCTCTGGGGAATCACGGACTCGACAAGCTGGATAGGCGGCTATCCCCTCCTCTTTGACAAGGACTATCAGGCTAAGGACGCATTCTACGCGGTCATCGACACCGACGCAGAGGTTCAGACGATAAAATCTATCCCCGCTTATATCCTGAGCAGCGCATT
This sequence comes from uncultured Ruminococcus sp., assembly GCA_900319195.1. Taxonomy (GTDB): domain Bacteria; phylum Bacillota; class Clostridia; order Oscillospirales; family Ruminococcaceae; genus Ruminococcus. The sequence goes on from ONNL01000021.1 coordinate 25,683, forward strand.
CTCAACGAACACCTCGATATTTGAGGGCGCAGTTGTGAACGAGGTCGGCGACAAGGGCACTTTCCAGGTCGCATATGACACAAACGGTGGCTATCTCAGCTTTTTGGTCAAGGGTGCAAAGGGCGCGGAAGTGACCATAATGGGTGAGGGGCTGAAAACATCGACTTCAAATCTTCCCAACGGCAGCATTGAAGTGATGAAGAAATACGACGGCGAGCTAAATGAAGGGGACTCAGTCCGCTTTGACGTAGTCATCGACGGCGTTGCGTGGAACGCTCAGAATTACGATGCTGACAACACCGACACATCTGTATATGGCAAGCTTACGCTGAAAAAGCGTCCATCTATCGCTGAGGCTGCAAAGGGAACTCCCGTTATCGACGGCACTATCGACGATATATGG
>ONNL01000169.1 GCA_900319195.1 uncultured Ruminococcus sp.
GTCTTGAGATCTCCTGCTTCTCGTCCGGTGCAGCGCTTCGATTCAAGGAAAAGTCCGCCGAAAACAAGGCGGAGATCATAGAATATATCAAGCTTGCAAGTAAAATGGGAACATCATTCGTTCGTATACTTGCAGATGACGGACTTGCTCCTTCCGGTCTTGTAGATGACGATTTCGTGATCTCAGAACTGAAAGAACTTGCTGTTACCGCGGAAGAATACAACGTTACCCTGCTGGTTGAGACAAACGGAGATTACTGCGATACCAAGCGTCTTTGCAAAGTTCTCGAAAGTGTCGGAAGCAGAAAGATAGGCGCGCTCTGGGATATGCACCACCCCTACAGATTTACAGGCGAGCTTCCCGAAACAACAGTTGCAAATCTCGGCGAGCACATCAAGTACACACATATTAAAGACAGTGTAATGACTGACGGCAAGCTGACATATAAACTCATGGGCGAAGGCGATATGCCGATTAAGGATATGCTCGATGCACTCAAGAGCATAAACTACAGCGGTTATGTCACCCTCGAATGGGTAAAGCGCTGGTCCAAAGAACTCTGCGATGCCGGTATCGTCATTCCCCATTTCATGAACTATATGACGCCCTACAGACACCGTCATAAACACCCCCTCCAGGACAACAGCCGCAAGGACGGCGGAAAGTATATCTGGCCCAAGGAAAGACTTATCGACTACACATTCCCCGATGTACTTGACAGGGTATGCGAGGAATTCCCGAACCAGTACGCTTTCAGATATACCGAGCTCGACTATACAAGAACATATCCCGAGTTCAGGGACGATGTTGACAACTTTGCGCGCGCACTTGTTGCAATGGGCGTAAAGAAAGGCGATCATGTAGCGATCTGGGCTACCAATGTTCCCTCCTGGTACATCACATTCTGGGCTACAACAAAGATCGGTGCAGTCCTTGTTACCGTAAATACGGCATATAAGATCCACGAGACCGAATATCTTCTGAAACAGTCAGATACCCATACTCTGGTAATGATCGAGAACCATAAGGACTGCGATTACAAGTCTATAATACGCGAGATATGCCCCGAACTTGATACATGCGAAAAAGGCAAGCTCAACTCCAAACGTCTGCCGGTACTGAAAAATATCATAACCGACGGATTTGAAATGCCCGGTGCATACACATGGGAAGAAGCGAATGCGAAGGCTGCCGAAGTTCCGTACAGCGATGTCGAGAAGCTTCGCCGTACTATCGACAAGAACGACGTTGCGAATATGCAGTACACCTCCGGAACGACAGGCTTCCCCAAGGGCGTTATGCTCACACACTACAATGTTGTAAACAACGGCAAGGCGATCGGCGACTGCATGGATCTTTCCACATCTGACAGAATGATGATCCAGGTTCCTATGTTCCACTGCTTCGGTATGGTACTTGCAATGACAGCATCTGTAACTCATGGCGTAACAATGTCGCCTATCCCGGCATTCTCACCCAGAAAGGGTTTGAACTGCATTAACAAGGAGAAGATCACCTGCTTCCACGGCGTTCCTACAATGTTTATAGCTATGCTCGGTCATGAGAATTTCCCGACAACCGACTTCTCACACATGAGAACCGGTATTATGGCAGGCTCCCCCTGCCCTATCAAGACTATGCAGGACGTTATAGAGAAAATGCACATGAGCGAGATCTGCATTACCTACGGTCAGACCGAGGCTTCACCCGCCGTAACCATGAGCAAGACCACGGACTCTGTTGAGCAGCGTGTAAATACAGTCGGCGGTGTTATTTACGGCGACGAGATAAAGATCGTTGACCCCGAGACGAATGAGACTCTGCCCGATGATACGGACGGCGAGCTCTGTGCAAGAGGCTATAACATCATGAAGGGCTACTACAAGATGCCCGAAGCTACGGCAGCTGCTATCGACTCAGAGGGTTGGCTGCATACAGGAGACCTTGCAAGGAGACGTTCGTCCGACGGCTATTACAAGATAACGGGACGTATCAAGGACATGATAATCCGCGGCGGTGAGAATATCTATCCGAAGGAGATAGAGGACTTCCTCTACACAAATCCGAAGGTCAAGGACGTGCAGGTAATAGGCGTGCCCGACGAGGACTACGGTGAAGAGGTGCTTGCTTGTATCATTTTGAAGGAAGGCGAGACAGCTACCGAGCAGGAGATAAAGGAGTTCTGTCTTGAGAGAATGGCGAAGCATAAGTGCCCGAAATATGTGGCATTTGTGGATAGCTTCCCGATGAATGCGGCAGGAAAGATATTGAAGTATAAGATGAGGGAAGAGGCTGTCGAGAGACTTGACCTCGGCAAAGCTAACAGTATCGTTACTGCATAATATATTATAGGACAATGCAATTTTCACAAACAGCTCTGGTCGCTCGCTTTAGTTTTAAAGGCGAGCGAAACTTCGTAGGGCGCTTGGTGGGAGGTGGATTTCAAAACAGTCCTGTGGACTGTTTTGAAAGAGGAGGCGCTTTGCAAGAGAAGCGCCTCCCTGTTAGGTTTACGGACAGATAGACCTTGCGAATTATTTGCAACGAAAGATGTAGCCGTTTCTGAACCAAGAACTCACAGCAAGGCTTGTCTGAATATATCAATCGGAGAAAAAATGCTTTACTTCATGTTTAATAAACCACAGGGCTGTGTGACTGCCGTCCGCGATAAATCGGAACATACAGTCATGGAATACTTTCCGCCTGACCTCGCCCGAAAACTTCACCCTGTCGGTCGGCTCGACAAGGACACGAGCGGTCTACTGATCTTCACTGATGACGGCACCCTCGACTTGAAGATAATGCAGCCTGAAAAACACGTCAGCAAGACCTATATCTTTCACGCATTCGGCAATATCACCGATGAAAAAATAGCTGCACTCGAAAGGGGAGTGCAGCTTGATACGTTTACCACTAAGCCTGCAAAATTCGGGCTTATCCGCCGCTGTACCGTCAGCGACCTTGAACCGATAATGCCTGCGGATAAGAGGGAGCATTATATGAAAAATCCCGACGGTCCCGCGTTTATCGGCACTCTCACTATCTGTGAGGGGAAAAAGCATCAGGTGAAGCGAATGCTTGAGGCAGTGCACTGCAAGGTGCTGCACCTCCACCGCGAGAGTATCGGCGGACTTGTACTCGACAGCAGACTTTCAGCAGGGGACTACCGTCCGCTGACCGATGAGGAACTGCGTCTGCTGCTTGAAAAATAACCATGCATATCACGATTTCCGAAAGGAGAAAGCTTATGAAAGCAAAAAGGGGATTTCCTGCGTTCACTGTCACGAAAAAGGCTGAAAAGTCGCTGAAGGACGGTCATCCGTGGGTCTATGATACCGAGATAACAGCCTGTGAGGACTGCGGAAACGGTGCTCTCGTCGATATTTTTTCGCAGAAGGGCTCGTACCTCGGGACAGGCTTTTTCAGCGCCAACAGCAAAATAAGAATTCGCCGCCTGTCCGACAATGCCAACGAGAAATTCACAGATGAATTTTTCGCAAGGCGCGTGAAGTACGCGATAGACTACCGCAGGACTGTCATGCGTGAGGACTTCTCGTCGTGCCGCCTTATCTTCGGAGAAGCGGATGGTCTCCCGGGACTTACTGTCGATAAATACGAGGACTTGCTCTCCGTGCAGGTGCTCTCCTACGGCATGGAGCAGAAAAAGGACATCATCTACCGCGCACTCTGCAATGAGCTTGAAAGGTGCGGAGTGAAGGTCGCAGGCATCATGGAGCGCAATGACGTGGCGATAAGAAAGCTCGAGGGACTTGAGGAGTACAAGGCATGGTACAGAGCTGACTTTCTCCCCGAGCCGCCGCAGTCTCCCGTTACGCAGATAACCGAGAACGGCATTACATACGAGGTCGATGTGGAGAACGGTCAGAAGACGGGATTTTTTCTCGACCAGAAGTACAACCGCCTTGCCGTCATGAAGCTTGCAAATGGAATGAAGGTGCTCGACTGCTTTACTCATACAGGCTCGTTCGGGCTAAATGCAGCCAAGGGCGGAGCGGAGCACGTTACATCTGTTGACGTATCGCAGTGCGCGATAGATATGGCAAAGGCAAATGCCAAGCGCAACGGTCTCTCCGACAAGATCGACTACCTCTGCACTGATGTTTTCGAGCTGCTCCCCGAGCTTATCGAGCAGCATTTTACCTATGACCTCGTAATCCTCGACCCTCCTGCGTTCACCAAGAGCCGCAGGACAGTAGGCAGTGCTCACAAGGGTTACAAGGAGATAAATTACAGAGCGATGAAGCTTCTGAGGCGAGGCGGCTATCTTGCGACCTGTTCGTGCTCACATTTCATGGAGGTCAAAATGTTCGAGAAAATGCTTGCCGAGGCTGCTGCCGACGCAGGCGTAGGACTGCGGATAATCGAGGAACGCGCACAGGCTCCCGACCATCCCGTCCTCATGGGAGTCCCCGAGACGAGCTACCTGAAATTCTATCTGCTCCAGATAGTGTGACGAGCCGCTGTTCAGAGGCGGTTTCTCTGATAAAGCTGCTTCATTATAACTGCACTCAGCACTGCGGACAGCGCTCCGACTGCGATACCACCGAGAATGTCCGTAGGGAAGTGTACGTACAGGTACATACGTGAAAAGGCGATAAGTACGGCAAGGACGATGTATGGAATCCAAAGCCGATTTTTAGCGGCAAGCAGAGCAAAGGCTGCTGAGAAAGCCGCGGATGTGTGTCCCGACGGGAACGAGTAGTCCCCCGGAGCTTTGATAAGCAGCTTTATATCGGTGCTTATGGCAAACGGACGTGTCCTTGCCACAATTGGCTTTAGTGCAAGGTTGCAGACAATGCCGTTTATCGCAACAGCCGCGAGCAGAGTGAGACCTGCCCTGCGAGTTTTCGGGAAAAACGCAAGAATCAGTCCCGTGACTATCCAGAGTATGCCTTTGCTTCCGAGGTGCGTGATGACGGGCATTGCAGCGTCGAGAAAACCGCACCTTATGTGCTCTTGAATGAAGTTCAGTATCTGTATTTCTGACATGGATTTTATCGGGGGAAAACTTTCTGAGGAAAGCTTTTTCCCGTACCCTCCTTTAGTTTGAAATTTTTCATGGATATAGTGCGTGCTGTCTGTATAGGGCGGCACTTTTTTTGCGCTATATCCATGAAAAATTTAAGCTGACGCTCAGCAAGAAATCGGGGAAGGCTCATCTCAGAGACCTTCCCCGACAAATTCTATGCGAGTTATACCGTATATTATACGGGCAACGCCGAACCGTAGGCTTTCAGCGGCTTTCCGTTTTCGTCAAATTCTGTGGTGTAGCTTATATGAAACATCACTCTGTCGGGAGTCAGCGGCATATCGCATTCGAGGTACTTTGTTCCCTCGGCTATCTGCCTGTGCCAGTCGCGGTACATATCCGCGTAATCGGGCTGGAAGAATCCCGTCTCGATAAGCGGCTCGGGATAATTCTCGATTACCTCGGGCAGTCCGAGTACCCTTCTGCACCTTCTGCAAGGACGCATTTCCTTCGTCGTGATGTCGTACTCCCATGCAAACGAGTTTGAGTGCTCCGTCGCGTAGAAGAACTTCTTCTCACTTGCTTCAAGGTCGCGTATCTGGGTCTTTTCTTCTGTGACATTCTGCACCATTGCGTAGAAGAGGTACTGCTCGCCCGCTCTGCCGAGAAGTCGGATATAGCTGCGAATGCATATCTTATCCATTCCGCAGGTCTTTGAGCAGATGTCGCGCCATACCTCGCACATTTCCTCCTTGCCCGAGACTATCGCACGGTGGAGCGTCTCCTCATAGCACTTCCTGTTTTCGAGGTCAACGGTTTTCCATAGGTCGATTCCGAGGATTTCCTGCTCGTCCATATTCATGCCCAATTCAGCCATATACTTATTGTTTATGCGGAGTATTTCAAGCCTGCCCTGATAGTAGGAGAAGATAGCCGCTCCGCCGACGTAATTGTTGAAGATGAGCGTTTCGAGGGATTCGGGGTCCCAGAATTTTTCGGCGTCAAGGTTTTCGAGCTCAATGGCTGGTGTTATCGCCTCATGCTCAGACTTGATTATCATTTCAATGAAAGCGTCCTCGGGCAGCGGCTTTGAATAGAGATATCCCTGAATATAGAAGCACCCGATGCTCTTCATGTAATCCGCCTGTGACATAGTTTCAACGCCCTCTGCGATTACAGGTGTATCGAGCCACCTTGCCATGCGGACAACAGCGCTGATTATCGTGCCGCCCCTGCCGCTGAGACTTCCGCTGAAAAAGCGCATATCGAGCTTTATCATGTCAACGGGGAGGTCTTTGAGGACATTCAGCGAGGAGTAGCCGCTTCCGAAGTCGTCCATTTCAACGGTATAGCCGTAAGCGTGGAGCTTTTCTATTGCCAGTAGGACAAGCTCCATACCGCCGATAGCCGATGATTCGGTTATCTCGACGTGCAGTAGGTTGACGGGTATCCCGTACCTCACACGGATATTCTCGATAGTATCAACGTATTCCTTGTGGAAGATGTCATACCTCGACATATTGCAGGAGATAGGAACAGGGGAGATCCCTTCGTCGAGAAGCTTCCTTTGGAGTCTGCACACCATTTTAAAAACGGCGATGTCGGCCTTGTGAAGCAGGTCATGTTTTTCAAGCACAGGAATGAAGTCAGAAGGATACTGCAAGCCGAACTCCTTGTCGTTCCAGCGCATTAGAGCTTCAGCACCTATCATGCGTTCAGTCGAGTGGTTTATCTTCGGCTGATAGCATACGAAGATACTGCCGTCAGCGACAGCGCTCTCGAGCCTTGCGACATATTCCTGCTCAGTCATTTTTCTGTCCATGATCTCCCTCCTTGTCTATTGATTTAAGTATTTTGATCGATAGCCAAATATTATTTTATAAATTATAGCATACTTATTTATAAAAATCAAGAGAAAAAGTGTAAAAAAATAATTAATTCTGTAAGCTTGTGTGAAACGTGTGCACTTTGTTTCACATTTGGCTCATTTAGACGAGCCTGCACTGCTTTCAACTGCATTTTCACCGCGAATATTGTGAATTTTTTTTAACAGCTATTGACTTGTCCACTGAAATAAGGTATAATTATTAAAGGTGTGACGACCTGCGTTTATGCAGCTTATCACAGACCGCCTATTAAAACTGATACAACGCTCTCGCGTATCTGTCAGTTTTTATTTGTAACATATTATATCAGGAGGTACATTTATGGTTTACACAGCAAAAATCGAATCACAGTGTCCCGTAGCTCAGGGTGTACATCACGGTGCAGCACCGATACCCGAAGAAGGACAGTGGATCAAGTCAAAGGAGATCAAGGACATAAAGGGCTATACACACGGTATAGGCTGGTGTGCTCCTCAGCAGGGTGCCTGCAAGCTCTCACTCAACGTTAAGGATGGTATTATTCAGGAGGCTCTCGTTGAGACAATTGGCTGCTCGGGTATGACTCATTCTGCTGCTATGGCTGCTGAGATCCTTCCCGGACTCACTGTTCTCGAGGCTCTCAATACAGACCTCGTTTGCGACGCTATCAACACTGCAATGAGAGAGCTGTTCCTTCAGATCGTTTACGGACGTACACAGAGCGCATTCTCAGATGACGGTCTTTCGATCGGTGCAGGTCTTGAGGATCTCGGTAAGGGCGATCGTTCAATGGTCGGTACAATGTATGGTACTCTCAAGAAGGGACCCAGATACCTCGAAATGACAGAGGGCTATGTTACAGGTATCGCACTCGACAAGAACGACGAGATAATCGGATATAAGTATATCAACTTCGGCAAGATGATGGACTTCATCAAGAGCGGTATGAGTGCTGATGAGGCTTACAACAAGGCATCAGGTCAGTACGGCCGTGTAGATGATGCTGTAAAGATCATTGATCCCAGAAAGGACTAAGGAGGTTTTTTATAATGATAACATTTGAATCTTATGAAAGACGTATTGACCAGATCAATGCTGTTCTTAACAATTATGGTATAAAGTCTATTGAAGAGGCTGAGGAAGTTTGTAAGAATGCAGGCATAGACCCCTATCACATCGTTGAGGGAATCCAGCCTATCTGCTTCGAGAACGCTAAGTGGGCTTACACAGTAGGCGCTGCTATCGCTATCAAGAAGGGTTGCAGAAACGCTGCTGATGCTGCTGCTGCCATCGGTGAGGGACTTCAGGCATTCTGCATTCCCGGTTCTGTTGCTGACCACAGAAAAGTAGGTCTCGGTCATGGTAACCTCGGTAAGATGCTCCTCAGCGAAGATACAGAATGCTTCGCATTCCTCGCAGGTCACGAGTCATTCGCTGCTGCTGAAGGCGCTATCGGTATTGCTGAAAAGGCTAACAAGGTTCGTCAGAAGCCCCTCCGTGTTATCCTCAACGGTCTCGGAAAGGACGCTGCTCAGATCATCGCTCGTATCAACGGCTTTACTTACATCGAGACAGAGATGGACTACGCAACAGGCGAAGTAAAGGAAGTTTTCCGCAAGGCTTACTCAGACGGTCTCCGCGCTAAGGTTAACTGCTACGGCGCTAA
>ONNL01000008.1 GCA_900319195.1 uncultured Ruminococcus sp.
CGCCTCCTTGTTCGCGGTAAAGTAATAATTAACAGGAAATCTTTCTCCGCGTCTCTTGCTATTTCTTCATTTTTATGTTATAATATATTTATAAAACTGATAGCACAGGGGGATACTATGTACGAAGGATTTCTTCCGACTACAAAGCGTGAAATGGACGAGCTCGGCATTGAGCAGTTTGACTACATATACGTTTCGGGCGACGCATATGTTGACCACCCGAGCTTCGGCGCGGCGATAATCACCCGTCTTGTTGAGTCGCTCGGCTTCACTGTGGGATTTATTGCACAGCCCAACTGGCACTCCGACAAGGACTTCCGACGCTTCGGCGCTCCGAAATATGCTTTTCTTGTAAGCTCGGGAAATATAGATTCAATGGTCGCACACTACACCTCTGCAAAGAAAAAGCGTTCCGACGACGCGTATACAGCAGGCGGAAAGGCAGGCAAGCGTCCCGACCGTGCGGTCATTGTCTACTGCCGAAAGCTGCGCGAGTGCTACGGAGATGTGCCGATAGTGATAGGCGGACTTGAGGCTTCGCTCCGACGTTTTGCCCACTATGACTACTGGGACGACACCGTGAGACCGTCCATACTTGTTGACAGCGGTGCTGACCTTCTTATGTACGGTATGGGCGAGCATCAGACGGAGGAGCTCTGCACACGGCTTGCGGCTGGCGAGAGCATTCACGATATTCACGACATACGCGGTACCTGCTACCTTACCGAGCCGATAAACACTCCGCTCGGAGCCGCACAGTGTCCGTCATTCGAGCAGGTAAGCACGAATAAGGTGGAATATGCAAAGGCAACGAAGATACAGTACGACTGGCAGGACGAGGTCTACGGCAAGACCATAATCCAGCGTCACGGAAAAATGATGCTCGTCCAGAATCCGCCTGCATTCTCGCTTACGACCGAGGAGCTCGACCATGTGTATGCACTTCCCTATACGAGAATGGTGCACCCGTCATATGAGGCACTGGGAGGAGTCCCGGGTATAGAAGAGGTGAGGTTTTCAGTAACCCACAACCGCGGTTGCTTCGGCTACTGTAATTTCTGCTCGATAGCACTTCATCAGGGCAGGAGAGTCACCGTAAGGAGCGAGGAATCGGTGCTTGCGGAGGCTGAACGTATAACTAAAATGCCCGATTTCAAGGGATATATCCACGACGTAGGCGGACCGACTGCTAATTTCCGTCACCCGTCGTGCGATAAACAGCTGAGCAAGGGACTGTGCATGGGAAAGAAATGTCTTGCTCCGACACCGTGTCCCGCCCTAAAAGCCGACCACACCGAGTACCTTGCGCTTCTGCGGAAAATCCGCAGGATAAAGGGCGTCAAGCGAGTTTTCATACGCTCAGGCATCAGATACGACTATCTCATGCAGGACAAGAATGACGAATTCATGAAGGAACTCATCAAGTACCACGTAAGCGGACAGCTCAAGGTAGCTCCCGAGCATTGCTCTGCTGTTGTGCTCGATAAAATGGGAAAGCCGCATATCGAAGCGTATAAAGCCTTTCAGAAGCGATTCTACGAGATAACAAAGGGCATGGGCAAGGAGCAGTATCTTGTTCCGTATCTCATGTCCTCTCACCCGGGCAGTACTATCAACGAAGCGATAGACCTCTCCGTTTTCCTAAAGGAGAACCATATGCGTCCCGAGCAGGTACAGGACTTCTATCCGACCCCCGGGACGATATCCACCTGTATGTTTTATACGGAACTTGACCCATACACGATGGAGAAGGTCTATGTTCCCAAGACACCGCAGGAAAAGGCTATGCAGAGGGCACTTCTCCAGTATTTCCTGCCGAAGAACAAGGAGATTGTGCTTGCGGCACTGAAGCGGGCGAAGCGTTTAGACCTTATCGGCGCTGGTCCGAAATGCCTTGTGAATGACGATTCGGCGCACAGAAACGCTAATAACAGAGCGTCGGGCAGAGCTCCTTCACACCGCGGAAATGACAGCAGGAGAGGGGGCAGACGTGACAGCTCCCTGATGAAGAAGAGAAAGAAATGACAAGCTGTCCCTGCAAAAAGCTCAGAGCATATGCTGTGGCACTTTTATGAAAATTCTGCGAAATACTTGACAATCCGCATTCAATTTGTTATAATAAACAAGTACGGCAATGACGGGATTGACTTCTGCAATGCGCGTTTCAGAGAGAAAGCGGTCGGTGTGAGCTTTTACGTGTGCGGAGGGTGCTTACCCTGAGCTCCGCAGAAAACTGCGGCGTATGTCTGCGTTACGGACTTTGAGAGGGGATATTATCCTCTGAATTTGGGTGGTACCACGAGAGCCTTCGTCCCATTTTGGCGGCGTAAAGGCTTTTTTTATTGCTGTGAAAAATTTTAATTTTATATATAAGGAGATAGATCAAATGCAGTGGACAGGATTAAATGACCTCCGCGAAAAGTATCTTTCATTTTTTGAGGGAAAGGACCATACAAGAATGGCGAGCGCTTCCCTGATACCTCAGGGCGATAAGAGCCTTCTTCTCATCAATTCGGGTATGGCTCCGCTCAAGAAGTATTTTCTCGGTCAGGCAGTACCGCCGAATCACAGAGTAACTACCTGCCAGAAATGTATACGTACTCCCGATATTGAGAGCGTCGGCAAGACCGCACGTCACGGTACATATTTTGAAATGCTCGGCAACTTCTCATTCGGTGATTACTTCAAGAATGAGGCTATCGCATGGGCATGGGAGTTCCTCACAAAAGAGCTTGAGATACCAGCTGAGAAGCTCTGGATAACCATTTTCGAGAGCGATGATGAAGCAGAGCAGATATGGGAGCAGAAGATAGGCATTCCTCACGACAGGATAATCCGACTCGGCAGAGAGGATAACTTCTGGGAGCACGGCTCGGGTCCCTGCGGTCCCTGCTCTGAGATACACTTCGACAGAGGCGAGGCATACGGTCCCTTTGAGAGCTTTGAACAGGCTTCGGACTGCGACCGTGTAATTGAGATTTGGAACCTCGTATTCAGCCAGTTTGACAGCGACGGCAACGGCAACTATGCCGAGATGAAGAACAAGAATATCGACACAGGTATGGGACTTGAGCGTCTTGCCTGCGTAATGCAGGGTGTTGACAACATCTTCGAGGTCGATACTGTTCAGAATATAATGAAGCACGTTTCTAAGATAGCAGGAGTTGAGTACAAGAAGGACGCTAAGTCCGACGTTTCTCTCCGTGTTATCACAGACCATATCAGAAGCACGACATTCATGGTCGGTGACGGTATCATGCCTTCAAACGAGGGACGCGGATACGTACTCAGGAGACTTCTCAGAAGGGCTGCACGTCACGGCAGACTCCTCGGTATCAAGAAGCCTTTCCTCTATGAAGTATGCGATACTGTTATAAACGAGAACAAGAGCGCATATCCCGAGCTTGATGAAAAGCGCGAGTACATCAAGAAGATAATCAGCGTTGAGGAAGAGGCTTTCGCAAAGACTATCGACAAGGGCAGTGAGCTCCTCAATCAGTTCATCGACGCACTCAACAAGAACGGCGAGAAGGTACTCTCGGGCGACGACGCATTCAAGCTCTCGGATACATACGGCTTCCCGATAGACCTCACTGTTGAGATATGCGAGGAAAAGGGCATTTCAGTTGACAGAGACCGCTTCACTGAGCTTGCAAAGGAGCAGCGTGCAAGAGCAAAGGCTGACCATGCAGCAAAGGCTGGTTCATCATGGGACGAGAACAGCATAAAGATTGAGCTTCCCAAGACTGATTTCACAGGCTATACCGACTTTGAAAACAGCGATGCCAAGGTGCTTGCTATCTATAAGGATAAGCAGGAGATTGAGGTCGCAGCAGAGGGCGAAAATGTCGTTATTCTGCTTGACAAGACTCCTTTCTACGCTGAGAGCGGCGGACAGGTAGGCGATACAGGTACGATCACTATAGGTGAGAATACTGCTTCTGTTGCTGATACGATAAAGTCCGAGGGACACTATCTCCACATCGCAACTATCGAGCAGGGCAGCATTTCAAAGGGCGATACTGTCTGCGCTAAGATAGACAAGGAGCGCCGCCTTTCGATAATGAGAAATCATACAACAGCTCACCTTCTCCAGAATGCACTCCGTAAGGTTCTCGGTGACCACGTACATCAGGCCGGTCAGCTCGTAAGCGAAAAGAGCTGCCGATTCGACTTCAGCCATTTCAGTGCAATGACCGACGAGGAAATAAAGAAGGTCGAGAGCATCGTAAACTCTGAGATAATGTCGGCACTTCCTGTAACTACAAAGGAAATGCCTATCGCAGAGGCGAGAAAGCTCGGAGCAATGGCTCTCTTCGGTGAGAAGTACGGCGACATCGTAAGAGTCGTTACAGCTAATGAATCCGTTGAGTTCTGCGGCGGTACCCATGTTTCAAATACCTCGCAGATAGGACTTTTCAGGATAGTTTCCGAGAGCTCTGTTGCGGCAGGCGTAAGACGTATCGAGGCTGTTACGGGACTCGGTGTTATCAATCTCATCAACGAGTATCAGGAGCTTATCAATAAGTCCGCAAGAGCGCTCAAGCTTGCAAACGGAGCAGAGCTCCCCGAGAAGTGTGCAGCAATGTTCAGCGAGGCTAAGGAGAAGGACAGGAAGATAGACAGCCTTACTCAGCAGCTTGCAAACGACAAGATAGCGTCCACATTTGATTCTGCCGAGGAGATTAACGGTGTCAAGATAGTATCCGCAATGATGAACGGAGCTACACCCGATACTCTCAGAAAGCTCGGTGACGGCATCAAGGAGAAGGACGACGACATTATTGCTGTATTCGCAGGCGTAAACGGCGAAAAGGGAACCTTCTACTGTGTCTGCACAAAGGGTGCGATCGAGAAGGGTGCTCACGCAGGAAAGATAGTACAGCGCATATCCGCTATAACAGGCGGCAAGGGCGGCGGACGTCCCGACACTGCTATGGCAGGCATAGGCAAGACATACATGGTCGATGAGGCTCTTATCGGCTTCAAGTCAATAGTCAGCGAATTCATCAAGTAAAGGAGTATCATCATGGATTGTTTATTCTGTAAGATAATAGACGGCGAAATACCGAGCACAAAGGTTTACGAGGACGAATATGTCTACGGCTTCAAGGACATTGAACCCATTGCTCCCGTGCACTATCTCCTTGTACCAAAGACACACATCAGCGGTGCCAATGAGATAACTGCTGAGAATTCCGAGGTCATTGCAAAGATATTCGAGGCTGCTGCAAAGATAGCCAAGAAAGAGGGATTCGAGAACGGATTCCGTATTATCAACAACTGCGGAGATGACGCAGGACAGACTGTCAAGCACCTTCATTTCCACCTGCTTGCAGGAGTAAAAATGGGCTGGGGCAAGGAGTCCCTCGGCAAGTGCGAGTAAGGAGACATATATGAAAACGTATACACTTAATGTTGCGGGACTTACGCGCGAGCTGCCGATATGTCCGCTTAACGACAAAATTGATATTGCAGCGTTTATAATGTTTTCAGACGTTGAGCTCACAGTAAAATGTGCTGAGGAGCTGCTCAAAAGGTGCGGCGATTTCGATGTCATTCTCACTGCCGAGTCAAAGGGCATACCGATAGCGTATGAAATGTCGAGACAGAGCGGAAAGCCGTATGTTGTTGCAAGAAAGTCGTTAAAGCTCTATATGACTGATCCTATAAAGGTAACGGTCAAGTCGATAACGACTGCAAATGAACAGACACTTATCCTCTCGTCCGAGAAGGCAGAAATGCTCAGGTGCAAGCGTGTGCTCATCGTTGATGATGTTATCAGCACAGGTGAATCGCTCATCGCTCTCGAAAAGCTGACAGCTGAGGCAGGCGGAAATATCTGCGGAAAGGCTGCTGTACTTGCCGAGGATAAGGCAGGCGACAGGGAGGATATAATTTTCCTTGAAAGGCTCCCGCTGTTTTTCAAGTAAGTAATAATAATGAAACGAAAAATGACAGGAGCTGCGGCAGCATATGTTTCCGGATTGTTTTTCGTTTCATTTTTTACAGACATACGGAAGCTTCTGTTGTTTGCCGCGGCGATAATGGTAACTCTCTTGATATGCAGGCTCAGGGGACTGAAACGTGCTGATATTGCCTATCTTTCGGTATTCTTTGCGGTTGCTGTCGTGGCAGGTGCGGCGTATCATACCTTTTGCTATCAGAGAGTGACCTCATATATAGGTGAGACTGTCTCCTATTCGGGAGAGGTCAAGGAGCGCCGCGATTATGACGGCTACAAGTCGTCGTATATCCTTGACGGCAAAATAAACGGTACTCAGCACGCGAAAATGACGTATTTCGGAGAGACACTTAAAGCTGTCCGCGGCGATACAATTAGCTTTGAGAGCTGTGTACCTACTGCGCCCGACAGTGATTACCTCTTTGACAGCAAAGCCTATTATAAGTCAGAGGGGATATTTCTCTCTGCTGAAAAGGTGACGGGAATTTCGGTCACGGAGAATCATTCCGACGTTATCAAAAATCTTCTTATTGAGTATCGTGAGATGATGAAATCGAAGTTTCGTATCACTCTCGGGAGCGACTGCGGAAGCTTTCTTGCCGGAATGGTATTCGGCGACCGTCGGAATATAGATGACAGCATAAAAACCGCAGTATATCGCTGTGGGATAGGTCATGTGCTTGCGGTGTCGGGACTTCATATCTCAATCATCGCATTCGCATTCATGACGCTTTTCAGTTATCTTCACGTCAACAGATTTGTGTCATTCGGTGCAGTGAATCTCCTCATGCTTGCGCTTGTTATAATGGCTGAGACTCCGCTTTCAGCTGTCCGAGCGCTGATAATGACAAATTTCCTCATGACAGCACAGCTTTTCAGGCGGCAGACTGACGGTATGACATCACTTTCGGGAGCGGTACTCCTGATTTGTTTATTTCAGCCGTTTGCTATATTCAGCGCAGGCTTTCAGATGTCAGTCGCAGGTACATTCGGTATCGGAGTTGCTGCTCCGTATTTTGTAAAGGATATGCCGAGCGACAGCCAGTTACAGCGTTTCACGCGAATGACGGTGACAATGCTTGTGACAACTCTCATGGTCTTTCCGCTGTCGATACTCTATTATGACGAGACATCGCTCATTTCTCCGATAATGAATGTGCTCATAGTCCCGCTGTGTTCAGTTTCAATGCTTATCGGGATAGTGTTCATACTCACAGGCGGACTTATCCCGATACTTGAAATTGCAGGACTTTTGATACACATAGTTCTTTTCATATCTGATAGGACTTCACAGCTTAGAGGTACATATATAGCCAGCGGTGAGAGAACAGTCGCTATCCTCGCCTTTGCAGGAGCGGCAATGGTCGCGGCTATTCACGCAATTTATATGAACAGGCGGCTTACAGCGGCGGCAGCAACGATAGCCTGTACCGTCATTTTCGTATCGTCTGCAATAAGCGGCTATATCCGCAGAAATACGCTTACTGTTGCTGTGCTCGGACGCGGAGCAAATGCGGCAATTGTGGTGACGTACGACGGGTATGCGGACATAATCGACCTCAGCGGACACTATAAGACACCGAGGTATGTGCGGAAATATCTCATGTCAACAGGCTGCTGCAATGTAAGCTCGCTTGTCCTCACGGAGAATGCACCCTCACAGTATACCGCCTACCTTGACGCGCTTGATTTTACCGATGTAAATAATATCTGTATGTCGGGCAGTGATGAAGTCATGGACGAAGTCAAATGCTACGGCGATAACGGCTATGATATGGACATAGGTGTCTGCAAGGTGAGCTGTCGGGACGACATTTTCACTGTTGACTATAATGGCGACCGCTATAATTTCATGAAGTCGGGTACCGAAAGCGTTGACGGTATCTGCGTATATTACGGCAGGAAAAAGGACGCTCCATCTGAGAGCAACAGCATATATCTCAGTAAGGAAAACAACAATTTTGAGATTATACCAAAGGGTAACGGAAAGTATTCGATAAGGAGGCTGTAATGCCATTTGCTGATGTAAAGACTGTCAATTCACAGCTGAAAAAGGGCGAGCTCCACAATTTCTACTATATCTACGGACAGAATATAGTTGAGGTCGAGAAGCTCACGAGAAAGATAATCAGAGCCGCAGTCGGTGACAATGAGGAATTTGCGCTCACCAAGTTCAGCGGAAGTACCTTTGACGCAGATTCATTCAGAGATACAGCTGAGATGATGCCGATGATGACGGACTACAACTGCATACTTGTCAATGACTATAACTGTGAAAGTCAGCGTGAGGACATCAACAAGAAGGTTGTCAGCGTCCTGAAGGAGCTTCCTCCGCAGACTGTTGCTATTTTCAATGTCACAGGCTTCTCTCCTAAAACTAAAAACGACTGGAAGAACAATCGCCAGACGATAACCGACAAGAACAAGAAGCTTGCAGACCTTGCCATGAAGGACGGAATACTCTGTGAAGCCGCCCTTAAAACCTCTAAGGAGCTTGCCAAGGACATACAGACAAGTGATTCAGCTCGCGGCGGAATGATATCCTTTGACAACGCCTGTGAGCTTGCGGAGATGTGCGTCTCCGATACGCTGACGATAAAAAACGAGATAGATAAGCTCTGTGCCTATACACAGGGAGCTGAAATAACCGCGGAGACTCTGCACCTTCTTGTGCACAGACAGAACAATGTCACTGTGTTCAATCTTGCGGACGCTGTTGCGGCATTCAATAAAACTGCCGCATTCGACGCGCTCGACGAGCTCATGCAGGATAAGAACAACAGGGGAGTGATACTTGCGAATATCACAAATTCGTTTATCGACCTCTACCGCGCCTCTTGTGCAAAAAGGGCAGGGAAGCAGATAAATGATGTTTACGCTGATTTCTCATACAAGTTTGAGTTCAAGGTGAAGAACGCTTTCAGGGACAGCTCCCGTATGAGTATGGCACGTCTCAGACGGTGCATAATTATTCTCCGTGATACCGCAGTACAGCTCAATTCCTCGTCATCTGACGAAAAGACTGTCCTTGAAGCCGCGGTGACAAAAATGCTGATGACAAGGAACTGACGGTGACGCGATGATAAAGATAGATGAGGCGATAGTCGTCGAGGGCAAGTACGATAAGATAAAGCTCTCCTCAATAGTTGACGCTGTTATAATCGTTACGAACGGATTCGGCATTTTCAAGGACAAGGAAAAGCTTGAGCTGATACGTTATTACGCGAGCAAAACGGGAATTATAATAATGACCGATTCCGACAGCGCAGGGCGAAAGATACGCGGATATATCAGAGGTGCAGTCAGGGACGGACGTATAATAAATGTCTATACTCCTGATATTTTCGGCAAGGAAAAGCGCAAGACAAAGCCGTCTGCGGAGGGCAAGCTCGGAGTCGAGGGCATCAATGTAAAGGTGCTGCTCGCTGCACTTGAAAAGTCGGGAGTTACGGCAAGTGAGAGCTCACTGCCGCACGATATTACCAAGCTCACGCTGTACGAGCTCGGTCTGAGCGGCGGAAAATCAAGCAGTGAGCTGCGTGTGAAATTGCAGGTGAGCCTCGGACTTCCGCACTTCATGTCAGCGTCGGGACTCATTGAGGTACTCAACACCATGATGGACGCTGCCGAGCTTGCAGAGCGTGTAAGTAAGCTGAAGGAGGAAGAAAATGATATATAGCAGCCTGTTGTTTATATACGGATTTCTGCCTTTGGCTCTGCTCATATATTATGCCTTCCCGATAAAATACCGCAAAGCAGTCCTGCTTGCAGAAAGCGCAGTATTCTGCGGGATGATAAGCCTGTATTATCTCGGCTTCATGCTCGTTTATGCCGCTGTGAATTATTTCTCAGGCATTGCAGTCGAAAAGTACAAGGGCAGGCGGATCGCGTATCTTCCTGCTGTTATCGGGATAGCCATAGATTTTTTGACTGTCGTTCTGTTCAGGTCTGCGTGGCTTTCTCCGCTCAGAGAGAAGCTGCATATCCCCGAATTCTTTTTCCCGATAGGAATATCATTCATCACGCTTTCTGCGATAGGGTATATTGTTGACGTAAAAAAGGGCGTGATAGCTGCCGAGCGCGATTTCAGCATGATAGCACTTTATTTCATGTTCTTCCCGAGGATATTCATGGGTCCTGTAATGCACTGCCGAAAGTTTGCAAGCCTTATCAATTCGAGGAAATACAGCTTCAGCGGCATAGGAGCGGGACTTACGATATTCGTCAAAGGCTTTGCCAAGAAGGTCATACTTGCGGATAATCTGTTTATGCTTTGCATGGCTGTTGACAAGACAGAGCTTTCGGAGCTCTCTGCGATAACCGCGTGGATAGGAGCAATCGCGTATGTTGTTGCCCTGTACTTCACCATGTCTGGAATTGCCGATATGGGAGTCGGAGCGTCAATGTGCTTCGGGATAAAAATGCCGCAGAGCTTCAATTATCCGATATTCAGTCCGCGTATAAGCTATTTTTCGATACGCTGGCTCGTGCAGGTCAAGCGCTGGTTTTCCTCTTATATCATCAAGCCGCTTTATGACTTGAGCGCTGACAGGTTCTATCGCGTAATAGTAACGGTCTTTGTCTACGGAATGATAGGCTACTGGTACAGATTAAATATCAACGGTATTGTGTTCGGATTCTTATTTGCTGCTGCTGTGCTTATCGAGAAGCGTTTCCGCGACCCGAAAACGATGGACATTACAGGCTCGGTCTATACGGCATTCCTTATTGTGCTTCTATTCGTGGTATTCAGAGGGGACAGCCTCACTTATTCGATAAAATATCTCTTTGCAATGTTCGGCGGAAACAGAGTGCTCATGGACTCGGTATCTGTATATCTCCTGAGATGCTATATACTTGTGATCCTGTTTGGTATCTACGCTTCGACGGACCTTTTCCGCAATCTGATAATGCGTTCTGGCAGCAAAAAAATAAGAAATGCGTTCATTGCACTTTCACCGCTTACAACCTTGGTGCTCCTCATTGTCTGCACTGCATTGATATCATACAGCGGTATATCGGATAATCAGATGTTAATACTTTAAAGGAGAGCTGCTATGAAAAATACAGCCTTCAGGATAACCGCGGCAGCGCTGCTCGTGTTTATTCTTTTGTTCAATATCGGCACTGTCCTTAGACATAAGGGAATGCTTTCGTATCACGAAAACAGGAAGCTTGAACCTATGCCCGAAGCAAGCGTTTCAAGCTTTATGGACGGCAGCTGCTCAAGACAGCTCGGCAGATATATGACAGACCATTTTGCCTGCCGAAGCCTATGGATAGCGGCAAGTGCAGATATACAGGCTAATTTGACTGAAAGCATTGTCAATGGCGTGTATGTCAGCAGTAAACGCCTGCTGAATGCAGACTTTCCCGAGACTTTTCCAACAGATAAGGCTGCCTCATCGGTAAACAGATTCACCTCTGAGCATAACGGAGCTGTTTACTTTGTAGCCGTGCCCACCTCATCGGGAGTTTATAGTGACGAGCTCCCGCCTTATATGACTGTAAACTATGAGCGTGAGCAGATAAACGCTGTCTACGATTCGCTCGATAACAGGATAAGGACGGTCGATGCCTGCAATATCCTCAAAATGCTCAACGACCATTACATCTATTACCGCAACGATTCAAAGTGGACGAGCTACGGTGCGTACTGCGTTTATCGTACAGTCATTCAGAAGCTCGGATTTCAGCCTGTCACGCTTGACAAGTACACTATCAACCATATCTCCGACGATTTTTACGGTAATCTTTATAACCGTACACGCTATACCAAGGCAAAGGCTGACCTTATCGACATATATGAGTATCCCGAGGGTGCAAGGGTCATGAACTGCACCAAGACCATGAGTGACGGGAAAGTAGTTCAAAGCGGACAGTATGATATAAAAAAGCTGAATACGGGCTATAAATATGATGTGTATGCAGGGGAAAGAGCTCCTGTCACAAATATTACAACAGATGTCAACAATGATAAGAAGCTTCTCGTGATAGGGGACAGCTATGTGGACTGCTTTATACCGTTTCTTGTCCAGCATTATACCGACATAACGGTAGTGTATCCCGAGGAGCTTGAAAAGCCTGTTGACGAATATATCGACACCAATGACTATGAACAGACACTCTTCCTTTTTGGAATCGACAGTATCGGGAGAGAAAACTTTTTTGAAAATATCAACAATTGAAAGGAGCAATTAAAATGAAAGCACTTGTAACCGGAGCAACATCGGGAATAGGCAAATGCATCGCAAAGGAGCTCAACTCGAGAGGCTGGGAGCTCATTCTCACGGGACGCAATCAGAAGGTACTTGATGAGCTGAAAGCAGAATTCGGAGAGGGTACAGAAGTTATAAACGCTGACCTTTCTGACAAGAAAGCAGTTTTCGGAGTTTACGAATTCTGCAAGGGCAAGAACGTGGATATGCTTGTGAATAACGCAGGATACGGCATTTTCGGAAGGTTCGACAAGACCGACCTTGATGATGAGGTGAACATGATCAATGTCAATGTTGTTGCTCTCCACATATTGACAAAGCTGTTTCTCAGGGACTTTAAAAAGAAGGACAGGGGAATAATTCTCAATGTAGCATCGGTTGCAGGCTTCATGACGGGACCGCTTCTCTCGTCGTATTATGCCTCAAAGAACTATGTCCTCAGACTTTCGACGGCGATATATGAGGAGCTCAGACGTGACCGCTCCAATGTAAGTATTACCGTGCTTTGCCCGGGACCCGTTGATACGAATTTCAATAACCGTGCAGGAGTAAGCTTCAGTGTGAAGCCGATGTCACCTAAGTATATAGCGGAATATGCAGTAAACAGAGCACTTTCGCATAAGCTCTTTGCAGTGCCGGGACTTGCGATAAAGATGAGCGCTTTTGCTTCAAGATTTGCTCCCGAAAGACTTCTTGCCGCACTTGTATACAATGTCCAGAAGGCAAAGGAAAAGACTGCGGATAAGACGTCGGAAACGGTCAGCGAATGAGGGATATAAGCTATAGAGTGGCACTCGGCGGAATAGTCTCCGCCCTGTGCCTTGTATCAATGTTTCTTGCTGGGGTCCTGCCTGCGCTGTATCTTGTCCTGCCAATGATAGCGGGAATGCTTCTCATGATAATAGCTGCGGAGGTCGGCAAGCGATGGGCACTCATGACGTATATATCGGTGAGCCTGCTGTCAATGATAATCACGTTTGACAAAGAGGCGGCGCTGATATTTATAATGCTTTTCGGACATTATCCGATATTGCGATTGTATATAGAAAAGCTGAGGTCAAAGCTTCTTATGCTAATTATAAAGCTTGCTGTATTCAATGTCTGTGCGGTATCTTATTTTTATGTGACGGTGTATATTTTCGGTATCGAAGAAATGGTTGACGAATTTGAAAGATTCGGTAAGTATGCAATGGCAGTAGTTCTTTTGATATGTAATCTGATTTTTCTGATGTATGATTTCTGCCTCAGAAGCTTCTATGACACTTATAGAAAAAGGCTTATGCACAAGCTCAAGAGGAAAAAATAAAGTTAAAATTATAAAATTATTATCTTTTTCACTTTTCCTCTTGACTTTTGCTTGAAATAGTAGTATAATTAATACGTTATCGAGGTGTGGCTCAGTTTGGTAGAGTACTACGTTCGGGACGTAGGGGCCGCAGGTTCAAATCCTGTCACCTCGACCAATGAAAAACCGCTATATTCCGTTAAAACGCGAAATATAGCGGTTTTTTCATTATCTTAGTTCGGAGCAAAACTTCCGTTTTTGCACTAAAAATGCCATAAAAACCATTGATTTTCAACGAAAATCACACGGTGTCACACGGAGTCACACGAAAACAA
>ONNL01000051.1 GCA_900319195.1 uncultured Ruminococcus sp.
GTGGACACCTCTGCGAAGCAGAAGCACCGACCGAGCCGACAGGCGAGACGATGTCCGTAGGACAGAGGGTACGGGGTGCTGTTGGCACAAAGCTTTCCTCAGAAAGTTTTCCCCCGATAAGCGCCCGAAAAGCTCTCGGTTAGTCTTACTTGAAGTAAGCCACGCCGCTCTCGAATATCTTCTGGTCCTTGTTGCCCTCGACATTCTTCGAGATATAGCTGCCCATACGCTCAGAGTGTCCCATTTTACCGAGAACTCGTCCGTCGGGAGAAGTGATGCCCTCGATAGCCTCAACAGAGGTATTCGGGTTGTATCTTATATCCATAGTCGGATTGCCCTCAAGGTCAACGTACTGTGTAGCTATCTGACCGTTGTTTGCAAGCTGCTGGATAAGGCTTGCGGGAGCAACGAAGCGTCCCTCGCCGTGTGAGATCGGGACAGTGTGAATGTCACCTACCTCGCAGCCGTACAGCCACGGGCTCTTATTCGATGCGATACGTGTATTTACCATCATGGACTGATGACGTGCGATAGTATTGAATGTGAGCGTCGGTGAATCATCTGTCATGTCAACTATCTCACCATAGGGCACGAGTCCGAGCTTTATCAGCGCTTGGAAACCGTTGCAGATACCGAGCATGAGTCCGTCGCGGTTCTTGAGGAGATCGTGTACTGCTTCCTTTATCTTCGGGTTGCGGAAGAATGCTGTGATGAACTTACCGCTTCCGTCGGGCTCGTCACCGCCGCTGAAGCCGCCGGGTATCATGATTATCTGTGAATGTCTTATCGCTCTCTCGAAGTAGCTTACGGAGTCCTCGATGTCGCCTGCGGAGAGGTTCCTGATAACGACAGTCTCGGTCTTTGCGCCTGCCCTCTCAAATGCGCGGGCAGTATCGTATTCGCAGTTTGTTCCCGGGAATACAGGAATGAGCACCTTCGGAGAAGCTGCCTTTACGGACGCTGAAAGCTTTATCCTGTTGCTGAAGCTGTATGTCTCGGGAGTTGCCTTTGTAGTCTCTATTCTGCACGGAAATACGGGCTCGAGCTTACTCTCCCATACTCTCTGGAGGTTGTCAAGACCGAGTGTATAGTCCATTGCGAGAATCTTGTAATCGCTTATAGTCTTACCGATAACGTTCTCGTCAGCCTTTGCCTCGCCGTCGAGCTCGATGATGAACGCGCCATAGCAAGCCTTGAAGAGCTGCTCGCCTGTGAGACGTGCAGTGAACTCAAATCCAAGCTTGTTGCCGAAGCACATCTTTGCGATACCCTCGGACACACCGCCGTAGCCGACTGTCCATGCAGCCTTTGCTCTGCCGTCCGCGATCATCTTCTCGACCTTGTCGAAGCAAGCCTTGATGCTGTCGAACTTCGGGAGCTTATTCTCGTCATACTCGGGAGTGATGAGTATTACGCTGTCCCCTGCCGACTTGAATTCAGTGGAGACTATCTTATCAGCCTTAGCTGTTGAAACCGCAAATGAAACGAGCGTGGGAGGAACGTCGATATTCTCGAATGAACCCGACATCGAGTCCTTTCCGCCGATAGAGCCGCAGCCCATTTCAAGCTGTGCCCTGAATGCACCGAGAAGTGCTGCCATAGGCTTGCCCCAGCGCTTCGGATCCTCGTTGGTGTGCTCAAAGTATTCCTGGAAGGTCAGCCAGCACTTCTTATATGTACCGCCTGCCGCAACTATCTTTGCGATAGACTCGATAACCGCCTCCATTGCGCCGTGATACTGGCTCTTGTCCGAAATATCGGGATTGAAGCCCCAGCCCATGAGTGAGCAGGTATTTGTCTCGCCGTCGAGCACAGGTATCTTTGCTGCCATTGCCTGTGAGGGAGTCATCTGGTAAACGCCGCCGAATGGCATGAGTACTGTGCCTGCGCCGATAGTGGAGTCGAACTTCTCGATAAGTCCCTTCTGCGAGCATACATTTAGGTTAGAGAGCATTTCAGACCATGCCTCAGCACTGTCCTTTGTCTCTCCCTCGTCGAGTGCAGCAGGCTCCTCAACGGTGATGTCCGTATACTTGGGAGCCCCGTTTGAATTGAGGAACTCACGCGAAAGGTCAACGATAGTATTGCCGTTCCAGTTCATCTTGAGGCGAGGCTCTGCAACAACGTCCGCAACTACTGTTGCCTCGAGGTTTTCCTTTGCAGCTTCCTCAAGGAACTTGTCCTTGTCATCGGGAGCAATGACAACAGCCATTCTCTCCTGCGACTCGGAGATAGCTATCTCAGTGCCGTCAAGACCGTCGTACTTCTTGGGTACTGCGTTGAGGTTGATAATAAGTCCGTCTGTGAGTTCTCCGATAGCTACCGAAACACCGCCTGCACCGAAGTCGTTGCAGCGCTTTATCATCTGTGTTACCTCAGGCTTTCTGAACAGTCTCTGGAGCTTTCTCTCCTCGGGCGGATTACCCTTCTGTACCTCTGCGCCGCAGGTCTCGAGTGATTCGAGAGTGTGTGACTTCGACGAGCCTGTTGCTCCGCCGCAGCCGTCGCGTCCTGTCTTGCCGCCGAGGAGGATAACGATGTCTCCGGGCACAGGTGCTTCACGTCTGATATTCTCAGCAGGAGCAGCACCGAGTACAGCGCCTATCTCCATTCTCTTTGCTACATATCCGGGGTGGTAGACCTCGGCAACATGACCTGTTGCAAGACCTATCTGGTTTCCGTAAGAGCTGTAACCGTTTGCAGCACCTACGGTTATCTTTCTCTGAGGGAGCTTTCCGCTGATAGTGTCCTCAACGGGCACGAGCGGATTTGCCGCACCTGTTACACGCATAGCCTGATATACGTATGAACGTCCCGAAAGGGGGTCACGGATAGCACCGCCGAGACAGGTAGCCGCTCCGCCAAAGGGCTCTATCTCTGTCGGGTGGTTGTGGGTCTCATTCTTGAACATGAGTATCCAATCCTCAGTCTGACCGTCAACGTCCACCTTTATCTTTACAGAGCAGGCGTTTATCTCCTCGCTCTCGTCGAGGTCCGGCATTTTTCCGTCAGCCTTGAGCTTCTTAGCAGCAATTGTAGCAAGGTCCATGAGCGTCATGGGCTTGTCCGTGCGTCCGAGTTCCTCGCGCACGTTTACGTACATATCAAAGGTCTCCTTGATGTAGGGAGTCTTGATATCAACATTCTTTACATTGGTAAGGAATGTGGTATGACGGCAGTGGTCGGACCAGTATGTATCTATCATGCGGATCTCGGTGATGGTAGGATTGCGCTTTTCTGTATTGCGGAAATAGTCCTGACAGAACTTTATATCGTCGAAGTCCATAGCAAGACCGAATTTATCAATGAA
>ONNL01000011.1 GCA_900319195.1 uncultured Ruminococcus sp.
ATAAAAAGTGTTGATTTTACGGGCATTTAAGTCCATTTGAGTTCACTTCGTTCCACTTAGTTCCATTTGACTGAATTTATATCATATAAACGGAAAAATAGCAAGAGGGGGGTGAAATTCCGCTCACGTCATAGTTTTCGGATTATTCATAATTATTTTTCGTTATTCTATTGACAAACGGAGAAATATATGATATATTATTCATATGAACAACGGCTCATATGTTATTGAAGGAAGCGATGTTATGGAAAAGAACTTTGCTGTTAATAATCTTGACTGCGCTCACTGCGGTCAGAAGATAGAGGACGCGGTAAATAAGCTTGACGGAGTTGACTCCGCTGTGCTCAATTTCCCGATGAAGAAAATGAAGATACGGGGCACGCTTACCGATGAGCTCATAGCTCTCATAAACAAGACCGCCCGTGCAATAGAGCCTGATGTGGAGATAGTCCCGTTTGAGTATCAGCATGGCAGGGAGTACAGCTTTGAGGTGAGGGAGCTCTGCTGTGCACACTGCGCTCAGAAGATAGAGGACGCGGTAAATAAGCTTGACGGTGTGGACTCCGCGATACTGAATTTCCCCATGAAGAAGCTCAAGATAAAGGGAGAAGTCACCGACGAGCTGATAGCTCTCATAAACGAGACTGCCCGCGCGATAGAGCCAGACGTGGAGATAGTCCCCGAGGGTGCTGAGGGACATTCTCACGATCACCACCATGACCACTGCGACGACGAAGCCTGTGCCTGCGGTGAGCACGTTCATGAGCATAGCCACGCTCACGGTGAAGAGGAGGAGAGCGTATTCAAAAGGGTGCTGCCGCTTGCGATAGGCGCGGCGGTATTCATAGCGGCTCTCATCTGCGACAAGGCTGCGGACTTGGGAATAGTCTCAACTGCCCTGTACATAGCGGCTTACGTCATTCTCGGCTATAAGGTCATGATAGCCACCTTCAAGAATATAAAGGCTGGAAATTTCTTCGACGAGAATTTCCTCATGACCGTTGCGACCGTCGGTGCTTTTGCTATCGGAGAGTATTCCGAGGCTGTCGGAGTAATGCTGTTTTTCGGCATCGGTGAGATATTCGAGGATATTGCCGTTGAACGCAGCCGCAAGGCTATCACGGACGTTGCAGGACTCAAGGTCGTGGAGGCTGATATTCTCGTCGGAAACGAATTTGTCCGCAGACCGTCCGAGGAGATAAAGGTCGGGGATATAATCAGAGTTAAAACGGGCGAGCGTATCGCTGCGGACGGCGTTATCGAATCGGGAGCGTCGAGAGTTGACACATCGGCTGTAAACGGTGAGCCTATGCCTGTTGAGGTGGGTTCGGGCAGCAGTGTGATGTCTGGTTATATCAACCTTGCGGACACGCTGACAGTTCGTGCAACTGCAAATGCAGGCGACTCAATGATGGCAAGGATAGCGGACGCTGTCGAGGACGCTTCTGCTTCAAAGCCCAAGATAAACCGCTTCATTACGCGGTTTGCAAAGGTATACACACCAATAGTCATCTGTGCGGCAGTCCTGACGGCGATGATCCCGTCGCTGATAACAGGGGAGTGGTCGAAGTGGATCCACTCCGCGCTGACGTTCCTCGTAATAAGCTGTCCGTGTGCACTTGTGCTCAGCGTGCCGCTTGCCTATTTTTCGGGAATAGGAGCGGCTTCAAGGCTCGGAATACTGTTCAAGGGCGGCTCTGCGCTCGAGGCACTGAGCAAGGTCAAGGCGGTCGCATTCGATAAGACGGGAACTCTTACAAACGGCAGCTTCACGGTCACAGAGGTGACGGTCTGCGGCGATATGGACGAGCGTGAGCTGCTGAAAATATGCGGCAGCGCTGAGAGCACATCTACACATCCCGTAGCACAGAGCATAGTCGAATACTGCAAGACGAAGGGGATAGAGCTTGTGCAGCCTGAAAGCTCGGGAGAGCTTGCAGGGCACGGAGTTACTGCCGAGATAGGCGGAGCTAAGGTCATCTGCGGCAATGAGAGGCTCATGGCGAAGAGCGGTATTGCTGTGCCTGAGATGAACGAGGTCGTCGGCGGAAGCGTTGTCTACCTTGCGACAGAGGGCAGGATAGATGGGCGAATCGTTGTCTCGGACACTGTGAGAAAGACTTCGGCTGAGGCAGTCCGCAGGCTCGGAGAAATGGGCATATATACGGAAATGCTGACAGGCGACAAGGACGAAAACGCACAGGCTGTCGGCTCTCAGCTCGGACTCGGCTCGGCAAAGGGTGGACTTATGCCCGACGGCAAGCTCGAGGAGATAGTGAAGCTCCGCGAAAAATACGGCGCTGTAATGTTTATCGGTGACGGCATCAACGACGGTCCCGTGCTTGCAGGTGCGGACGTGGGAGGAGCTATGCACACGGGCTCAGACCTTGCGCTTGACGCGGCAGACGTGGTGCTCATGAACAACGAGCCTGTCTCGGCAGTGCGTGCGAAGAAAATTGCAGACCGTACAAACAGGACTGCATATCAGAATATCGCTCTCGCTCTCGGAATAAAGGCGATAGTGCTTATATTCGGACTGCTCGGTCACCCGAATATGTGGCTCGCAGTGTTTGCGGATACAGGTACGGCAATGCTCTGCATACTCAATTCGATAAGGCTTCTCGGCACAAACAGCCGCAGATATATGTGAAATAAGCTGACATTTTTTTCCTTGAATGTTTGTCATCTCCCGACGGATAATAACCTCGGGAGATGATCATTTATGAGCAAAAGGAAAAAGGGCAGTCAAATGCCCGATAACAGCGGTACTGAGCTTGAATATGCCTGCCCGTCCGCCTCTGAGATGACGGGTCTTATCCCTCGCGGTATGGACGACTCTGAGATCGATTCCTACGACGATATTTACCCGTTTACACCACTCGACAAACGAGACATGACAAGATGAACTTTTTCGGGGGAAAACTTCTCGGAATGCTCCTATGAAAAGTCATATACAAACTCATATTTGTACCGTGTTGAACTGAATTTCAAATATAACCTAAAAAATCGGGGAAGCCTCGTTCAGAGACTTCCCCGATAAATATTCATTATAACAGCCTTTGGTATAGCAGTCGCTTAGTTTGCGGCAATGGGGTCACCGACTGTTGTACGCTTTGCAATGCTCTCGAATTCTCCCGCAGGCTCGATCGAGATAAGCTCCATTGCGTTTGCGTCATAGATTACCCAGTTGAGCATAGCAACGAGACCGGGGTTATTCTCTATGTTTGCATAGAATTCTACTGTATCGCCCTGCTTGCAGGCAACATCATTTGAATAGCAGATGAGGTCTGTCTCGCTTGAGTAGTCCTTGACAGAAGCAGCACCCGAATTTACCTTGATAACACCGTCGTAGATGCTTACGGGCTTGATAGCCTTCTGAGCGTCCTTATCGGAGAAGTCATATGTGAAGGAAACCGGATAATCGCCGTCGGGGATATTGTCCTTTATCTTGAAGGTAGCCTTCATGAATTCGCCGTTGAAATCGTAGTTGATATTCTTCTCAATATCCATCCAGTAGATGTAAGCCTTCTGAGTATCGCTTACATATTCGCCGCTTGACTGTGAGTCAGCAGTTGTGGTATTCTGAGCGTTGCCGTTATTATTTGCGGCAGGCTGAGTCTTGGGTACGGTCTGTGTCATTGACTGACCGTTTGCGTCTGTCATTGAAGCGCCGTTAGCGTCTGTTACAGCTACCATTTCCGTAACTGTCTCGCCGTTAGCGTCGGTAACTGTCTCATATGAGTCACCGCTGCCATCACCGCTGGGAGCAGTCGGGTCAGGAGCATTAAGGTCTGCCGTGCCGTTTGTGCTTATGCTGTTACCGCTTGAGTCGCCAGACTGGAAGGGAGCGGCAACGGGGTTGCCGTTTTCGTTTGTAACGAATTCAAAATCCTTCATCATGTCCATAACGGACTTTGTTGTGCCTGTCTGTGCGGCATCATTTTTCTTACTGCTCTTGTTTTTATCCGAGCAGCCTGTAAAGGACATAGCTGCAAGGCATGAAAATGCTGCAACGGCAGCGATTATTCTTCTTGTTGTATCTTTCATTTTTAAATTGATTCCTTTCGTTGATTGAGTTGTCGGGACAAGATTTCCCGTATTGCTACTTATTTATTATACACAAGCGATAATAATTTGTCAAGCGCCTTTTGCAAATGTAATCAATTATTATGAAAATTTACACCATACCGACATTGATTTCACCCAACCGTCATAATTTTTTATCCGCTTTGAATTTTTCTTGCAAATATTTCCTTTTTGTGATATACTTGTATCTGAAAGTAAATTTGAAATATCGGAGGTAACATATGCGTATCCGTCATAAACCGTGGGCAAAGCCAGAGCTTGATACCTGTCAGTTCTGTATACATGAGCCGTCCGAGCAGGCAGGACACTGGAGGGAGCTTTTTCCGCATCCCGAGAGACCGCTCTACATAGAGCTCGGCTGCGGAAAGGGTGGCTTCATCTCGCAGATAGCACCCTCGAAACCCGAGATAAATTTTGTTGCAATGGACATAAAAAATGAGATGCTCGTGCTCGCAAAGCGCAAGCTCGAACAGGCGTATGAGGAGAGGGCTATGTCTCCCGATAACGTCCGTATCGCCATACAGAATATCGAGCGTATCGACACGGCGTGGAACGAAAATGACCGCGTGGAGCGCATTTACATCAACTTCTGCAATCCGTGGCCGAAGAAAAAGCATAAGAAGCGCCGCCTTACACATACCCGTCAGCTTGTGAATTATAAGAAGTTCCTGCACGGCGAGCTGTGGTTCAAGACCGATGATGACGAGCTTTTCGAGGAGTCGTTCGAGTATTTTGCAGAGGCGGGATTCCGTATAAAGTTCAGTACACATGACCTCCACAGCGAGACAGGTATCGAGAATTATGTTACCGAGCACGAAAAAATGTTTACCGATGAGGGCAAGAAGATAAAGTTTCTCATTGCCGAACCGATTGGAGCTGAGTGAAATGGAATTTGAAAAGAACGGTCAGAGGTTCTCGATAGGTATGGGTACTGTCGAGACCGCAGGCAAGGGAAAGGTCATCGACGCACAGACTGTTATCGACAAGGATACAAACGAAAAGAACGCTGCTGTAAAGGCTGCGGCTGCTGCTGCATTGCTCGTCGCAGGTGCTCTTATCAAGCGTAAGTTCAAAAAGAAAAAGAAGTGAGAATTTGTTGGGGGACCTTCTGATACAGGATATCGGTAAAGAATAACCAAAAACAGCAATTTACAGCAAAGCTCCTGCAATAGCAGGAGCTTTTTCACTTTTATGCTGACATATCTGTATATCACTGAGTTATATCTATGAGGTCTATATGTCCGTTGAATCTGTTTACAGCGTCCTTGAGGACTGTTATAACAGCGGTATTAATGCTGCTGCTCTTTTTAGCTGATGCTGCCTTATAGCTGAATTGCAGCTTGCCCGAAGGTGTAGTCTGTCTGCTTGTGAGTCTGCTAAGAGCCTCGGTGGTCAATTCGATAACGCCCTCTGAGGTTATATTGCTGTCCTGAATAGCAACAACAAATTCATCTGAGCCTGTGCGGTATATCTTTGAGCCTTTGAATACCTGTCTTAGAACGTCAACAGTCCTTACAAGGAGCCAATCACCCATATCGTTGCCGTACTGTGAGTTGATACCGCTGAAATCCGAAATATTGAACATCGAGAAGTAATACGGGTCATCAGCCGTAGGCTTCATTTCTTCTGCGTCTATCGAGAATGAAACACGATTGTTTACATCTGTCAGAACGTTCTTGAACATTGCCGTATAGAGCGAATCCTTGGTCTTGTTGTTCTTCACGATAGAAGCCGCGAGCTTCTTGTTTACCTGTTCCTGCTTCTTGTTGATAAAGTAGAACAGTATCATAAGTACAAGGATAACAACGGAGAATATTATCATATAAATACGCATCAGGGTCGTAAGTGAGAATACCTCAGTCTTTTTATCCTCAAGCATGAGTATCCAGTTGTAGTGCGGAATGTATGAATAAGCCGCAACATATTTCTTGCCCTTGAGCTTGTAGATGAAATGTCCGTCCTTAGCCTTTTCTGTGCCGTTAAGCGATGAGCAGAGGTCGGTGAGCTCCTGATTTGTTGAGACTGTATTTATGAGTGAGGAGTCCTGATTGAAGATATACTTTGAATCGCTGACATTTATCATGCAGTAGGTCGAGTGCTCGAAGCCTGCTGTTGAGAGGTCGTTGAGGCTGTTGACGAGCTGGTCTGTATAGATACCGAGTCCGACGAAGCCGAGAGGATTTCCGTCATTATCGAATATGCCCTTATACATTGAAACTATCTGTCGTCCTGTTGCCGGTGAGAGAATGATACCGGTGTTGTAAACTCCGTCCCCTGCGGCTATAAGTGCGTCCTGAAGCTGCTTGAGGGCGGCTGCCTTTGTGTCCTTCGGACGAGTTACCATACCTACGGATTCCTTGTTTGTGTGGGCGATACATTTTGTCTCCCATGTACCTATCCACAGACCCTCGACGTTTTCAATAGCTGCCGAATAGTCCTCGGTATACTTTTGAGCGTTTTCGATATACTTGGGATTGTCGGTATCATTTAGTATATCCCTTACCTGCTGAGCCTTGCTGAAATATGTAAGTGTTTTTTCTGCGTTTTCAACATAGCTCTGGATTATCTTTGCACGCTCATCAGTGATAGTGAGCATATGCTCTATTGAGTTATCCTTAGTAGTGTGGCTGATAGTTGCAGTTATAACAGCTGAAAGCACTATCATTACAACAAGCTGTATCACAAGAATAAGATTAAGGGTGGATATTTTTTTAGAGCCGTTCATCGAAAATTACTTCCTTTCAATAATTATTTACGGAAAAAGCCGAATCGCTTCTTTTTCTTCGGCTGTTCTGTTTCTTCTTCTTCGTCGTCATCATCATCGTCGGCTACACTAAGCAGACTGCTGACCTTGTTTTTAAGGAGGTCACTTGATGCACTGCCTGTGTTTACAGACACGGGAGCCGTTTCGTCAATGCCGTGCGGAATCTCGGGAGCTGCTGCGTGAAAAGCTGTCCCGCCTGTATGAGCAGCATAATTTAGAGATGCTCCTCCGTTGAATGCAGGCGGCTCGGGAGCTGCTCCGCCGTGGAATGCGACCATTGAGACCTCGTTGATGTTGACCGCTCTGTCAGGCATAAGAATGAAGCAGTTGGTGTTTTCGGGGGCGAGCGAGAGAATATAGCTGATACAGTTATTGCATGGGAGAAGCTGCATTCTCGATTGAGTGCCTATGAGTACAAGCTCAACGATAGCGGATTCACCCGAAGCGAGCATACTCTGTACAGCTTCGATCTCAGCGTGTATCGGTGCACCGTTTGGAGCGCTGTGGCTTGCACCCGTATAGACGTTTCCCGATACTGTCCTGATAGCACAAACAGTGTCATCTGCCGAAATGAATGAATTGGATTCAAGCATATGGATAGCAGCAGCGTGTGCAGCATTGATAGTATCATTTGTGTTCATTTGTGCTGTTCACCTCGATTCGATAGTATTTTTGTCAGATGAAATATATAAGGGCACCTCTAAAAACCTCTTCTGGAAAAAATCAGCTATGCACTGTATCTGATTTTTCCTTAACCAAACAGGTTTTTAGAGGTACCCATAACTGATAACAAACAAATAGTAAATCTGTCTGTGCTATCGTATATACATCATGACTATATTATACACATAATTCTTTCATAAATATACGCAATCTTGTGCATATTCTATATTTTTTTGTGAATAAAAGTAAAATAGCAACTTAAAATACTACCATTTGTAATATTTCTGAAATATATATTCGATTCTTCGGAGAACACTCTCAATAAAAATGCGGGATCAAATAATGATTTCAAACTCGGGGAACAGCGCATAATTTTTATGGGGAATTTCCTGACATGACTTGAAATCATAGTAAACCTATGGTATAATGGTAGTCAGAAATAACGGAAGGAGTGTTGAGATGAAGATTTCAACCAAGGGCAGATATGCCCTGCGTTTGCTGTATGACATAGAGCTGAATCAGGGGGACGGCTGTGTATCGCTGAATGATGTCTCCGAGCGGCAGGGAATATCTAAAAAGTATCTCGAGCAGATAGTGCCTATGCTGACAAGGAGCGGGATACTCCGCGCAAGCCGGG
The DNA here is from genome assembly GCA_900319195.1 of uncultured Ruminococcus sp. GTDB lineage: Bacteria > Bacillota > Clostridia > Oscillospirales > Ruminococcaceae > Ruminococcus. Next base: position 8,151 of record ONNL01000011.1, read on the forward strand.
GAAATAAGGGCGGATACTCGCTCGCACGCAAGCCCGAGGACGTTACTGTGGGCGATGTGCTGAGAGCTACCGAGGGCAGCCTTGCTCCCGTGTCATGCCTTGAATTTGAACAGAATGACTGCCCCAACGCAGATAAGTGCCCGACGCTGTTTATATGGGAGGGACTTTACTCGGCGGTGCAGACCTACCTCGACGGTATATCCCTGCACGATATCGCAGAACGTGCGGGCAAACTCGACGCTGATGAGATGGCTGATAACGATTACTGCATATAATGATACGGCTTTGATGTGAAATAAGAAAAACGGACCTCATTCGAGGTCCGTTTTTCGATCATATCTTATTATTTAAGGGGGTGAGGAAATTACTTTGTGAAGGTGACGTCCTTGCCTGAGATATACTTCTGAATTGCAAGTGCGTCTTCAGATGTAACACCGTCGCTGCTGCCTGCACAGTCCGCCTGATTTGAGCTTGTGAGCTTGAAGCCGTTGGGATTTGCAAGGAACTGCATGATGAGTGTTGCGTCTGCTACCGATACAATACCGTCGTTGTTTGCATCACCGAGAATACCGCTTTCTTCTCCCTCGGGAACAGTTGTGGTGGTTGCAGGAGCGGAAGTAGTAGTCGTTGTTGTCTCGGGAGCAGTTGTTGTAGTAGTTGTGGGAGCTGCTGTAGTTGTGGTAGTTGTGGGGATTGCTGTGGTTGTAGTCGTTGCGGGAGCTTCAACTGTGCCGCCTGTTGTGAGGTCACCTGTCGAGAGGTTCATCTCGTCCATGCAGCCGCCATCCTTCTCGAATGCCGAGAGGAGCTTTGAAGTATCTGTATCAAGCTTATAATCGCCCGAGGGGATATATGACTTTGATGAATTTGTATCGAAATCGCTTATCTGACAGCTGTTCGATACCTTTTCGGTCTTGCTTGAAACTACAGTTGCGTTCATATCGCCCTTGCAGTTTGAGAATGTGTCCTTGTAGCTCTTGATAACGCCGCCCGATTTGAGAGTTCCGGGGTTCTTGGAGTTTGAGAAGAGGTTGTACTCGGAGAAGATGTAAGCGTTTGCTCTCGGGTTCTGGCAGTAGCTTGTCTGACCCTCGAATACGTTGTTGTACATATGGATATTAGCCTGTCTTGCGAGAGGTCCTCTTGACTCGCACTTGTTCCAGTAGTTGTGGTGGAAGGTGATGTTGAACTGGAGGTTGCTGTCTGATGCGCCTACGAGGTTTGTCTTGTGGTAGCCCTCATAGTAGTTGTAGCTGTTTGTGAAATACTGACCGCGCTTGAAATCGCAGGCGCCATCGCCCTGTGCCTTGTCTGACTCGGCAGGATTTGAGATAGAGGGAACATAGAACTCGTTGTTGTGTATCCAGCATCTTTCAACGGAGGCTGTGAGCGTTGAGCCCTCCTGTACGCCCTCCATGCCTATGCAGTCCTCGGGAACATTCTTGAATGCGATGTTTCTTACCTCGAAGCTCTTGCCGAGTGTCGGGCTTCCGGACTGTGCGATGAAATGGAGACCCCAGCCGTCGATAACAGCGTCAGTACCGATACCCTCGATAGTGATGTCCTTACCTGACTGCATTCTGCACATTCCGCCGTTATCACCGACGCTTCCGCCGTAGTTTACGGTGTTGTACTCTGTAACGCCCTTTGGCTGCTTAACTGTTCCGACTATTCTTACAACGAGGGGAGTGCCGTCCTTTGCGAGCTTCTCGATGATGCCGCTGTTGCTGTTTGCAGTTCCTCCGTTAGTGGTCTTGCCGTTGCCTGAATCCTTACCCGAGGAGTTGAGGATATTGCCTATACCTGTTACTGTTGTGCCGTCCTTTGATGTGACTGAAACGGTGTCCTTGTTGTTGTTGTCAACGTAGAGGACGACAGCATTTGCCTTGAGAGTTCCGTCGTCATTGTATGCGCCTACACCGCTTGTGTAGTTGTAATGAGCATATCCCGAGCGGTCCTGTGCTGTTACGCTGATGTTGCTCTTTGTTACGATACCCTTTGAGGTGTTGAGGGTTATCGAGTATGTGCCTGCCTTGAGACCTGTGATGTCAACGCGGACACCCTTGCTTGTATCTCTTACGAGATATTTGAGGTCATTGCCTGTGAGTGTGCCTGATGTTGCACCGCTGTATGAAACGCCCGATACGTCGGAGTCCTTGATGCCGGATACCTCGAGCCATGCCATTTCATTCCAGCCGCCGGCGCTTACGAGCTTTATGTCGCCTGTGTAGACCTGCTGTGAGCCGCCGCTCTGAGTTGTGGTTGCGGGCTGGGAATTGCCGCCTGTTGTGGAGGGCTTTGCTGTTGTGGTCGGAGCGACTGTTGTTGTGGGAGCTGC
>ONNL01000004.1 GCA_900319195.1 uncultured Ruminococcus sp.
CGATGTGAAGAAGGTCGTTAAAAACACAGAGGATTCAGGCAGCGCAGGAACGGGACGCTGGAGAATATGGAAATTTGTTATGGAAAAGATAAAAACAAATCTGCTCCTTGGGTATGGTACTGAGGGCATTACCGACGAGCTGATTTCACAGCTTCATGTTATACAGGCACACAACGAAACAATGCATTATGCCGCTTCGTATGGTATCCCTGCTGCTGTTTCGTATGTATTGGCGATATTCAGCGTTTTCGTTCACGGATATAAAAACAGAAAGCATCTTGATACATATACCTTGGCTTCTCTTACAGCAGCATTCGGCTATTATGTTTCGTCATGCTTTGGCAATGTCAAATTCTATACAGCACCGCTGTTTTTCATTTTCCTTGGACTCGGCTATGGCATAAAGAAAGAAAAGTAAACGAATTCTGCTGAAATCTGCATAAATTTAATTCTTTATATTGACTTTTTTTGGAATGAATGTTATAATTATACCATAATATGCTTTTATGAAAGGAATGATGTTCATGAATTCAACACAGATCTTCAATTTCAACGGCACATCTTGCGTGAAGCTGTCCGCAGGCGGCTATGAGGCTCTCGTCGCATACGAGATAGGCTCTAACGTCATCCGCCTCAGAGACAACAAAAACGGTCTCGAATTTTTCAGGTTCAGTGATAAGAACTCCGCTGATGACATCAGACAGTCCGCAGAGGTATGGGGGCTTCCGTTCCTGTATCTCCCCAACAGATTCGCGGACGGTATCCTCAAGACCTCGGACGCTGTTTATCACCTTCCCGTAAACGAGAAGGCGCCCTACAACAACCATATCCACGGCTTTATCCACAAGAGAGTCCACGAGCTCGTTGAGCATAATGCCGACAGCAATTGTGCATGGGTGAAAACACGCTACGTATATGATGAAAACGACGAATTCTTTGAATTCCTCCCCATAAAGTTTACTGCTGAGTATACCTTCACCCTCTCCGAACACGGTCTCGAGCAGGACGTGAAGATAACAAACAACTCGACCGTTGCAATGCCTATCTCAATTGCAACTCACACAACTATAAATTCACCCTTTGTTGACGGCGCAAAGGAGGGCGATATCCGCCTTACTGTGCCGATAGGAAAGAGATGTGAGCTCAACGACCGCTGTCTCCCGACAGAAGTTCTCAAGGCTCCCACAATGCACGACCTTGAATACAAATCGGGCAACAAGTGCCCCGTGCTTCAGGTCGTTGACAACGAGATGTACTTCGCAGGCGAGACAGAGCTCGACCACGAAAAGTTCCACGGCATCATCGCTGAGGATATCGCAAGCGGCAAGAAGCTCTGCTATGAGGTCTCTGACAACTTCAAGTTCTGGATAATCTGGAACGACCGCGGCTTCAACCACTACTTCTGCCCCGAGCCGATGACAGCAATGATAAACGCTCCGAACCTCTCACTTTCTCCCGATGTTACGGGATATTCCGAGATAAAGCCGTGTGAGAGCTATGAGACTCACCAGAGATTCTTCACAAAGCTCTGATATGGCAAACTGCACAAAATTCAGCATTAAAAAATTACAACATAAATTCTGCTTTTTCTATTGTAAAAAAAGTAAAAATATGCTATAATAATTCTGATGTGGTATATCTCGCGGATATACCGCGGCTTTTCACATCCTTCCGCCTGCTATGCTGCGCGGAACACTACATAAATAAGGAGAAAAATTATGAAGTTCGGATATTTTGACGACGTCAATAAGGAGTACGTTATCACTTCACCCAAAACACCGTACCCGTGGATAAACTACCTTGGAACACAGAGCTTTTTCTCGCTCATTTCCAACACCGCAGGCGGCTACTGCTTCTATAAGGACGCACGTCTCCGCAGAATAACACGTTATCGCTATAACAATGTCCCCATTGATATGGGCGGACGCTATTTCTATATCAACGATAACGGTACTATCTGGAACCCCGGTTGGTCACCTGTAAAGACAACTCTCGATTCCTATGAGTGCCGTCACGGTATGGGCTACACTGTTATCACAGGTCAGAAGAATGACCTCCGTGCAGAAGTTACCTTCTTCGTTCCTCAGAACTATGACGGAGAGGTACAGCAGGTAGTTCTTACAAATGCAAGCAAGTTTGAAAAGACCTTCAGCTTCTTCTCATTCGCTGAATGGTGCCTCTGGGACGCTCAGGACGACTGCACAAACTTCCAGAGAAACTTCTCAACAGGACGTGTTGAGGTAGAGGGCTCTACTATCTACCACAAGACAGAATACAGAGACAGACGCGACCACTACGCATTCTACACAGTCAACGATTCAATCGACGGCTATGATACAGACCGCGATTCATTCATCGGTCTCTACAACGGCTTCGGTGATCCTCAGGCTGTTACATACGGCAAGGCTTCAAATTCCTTTGCTGATGGCTGGTCGCCTATCGCTTCACACTACAAGCAGATAACTCTCAAGCCCGGCGAGAGCAAGACACTCGTTTTCGTACTCGGCTATGTTGAGAACCCTGCTGACAAGAAGTTCGAGGCTGACGGCGTGACTATCAACAAGGAAAAGGCTCTCGCTATGATCGAGAAGTATAATACTCCCGAAAAGGTAGCAGCTGGTCTTGCTGAACTCAAGGAAGCTTGGGAGAAGCTCCTCGGTATCTACAACGTAAAGACTCCTGATGACAAGGTAAACAGAATGGTCAACATCTGGAACCAGTATCAGTGCATGGTCACATTCAACCTTTCACGTTCTGCTTCTTACTTCGAGAGCGGTATCGGACGCGGCATGGGCTTCCGTGATTCAAATCAGGATATCCTCGGCTTCGTTCACCAGATTCCCGACAGAGCAAGAGAGCGTCTTATCGACCTCGCTGCAACTCAGCTCGAGGACGGCGGCTGCTATCACCAGTATCAGCCTCTTACAAAGAAGGGTAACTCCGACATCGGCGGCGACTTCTCAGATGATCCGCTCTGGATGATACTCTCAGTAAGCGCTTACATCAAGGAGACAGGCGACTGGTCTATCCTCGATGAAAAGGTTCCTTATGACAACGACGAGAGCAAGGCTCAGACAATGCTCGAGCACCTCAAGGTGTCCTTCTACCACATCGTAAACAACCTCGGACCTCATGGACTCCCGCTCGCAATGAGAGCTGACTGGAACGACTGCATCAA
>ONNL01000027.1 GCA_900319195.1 uncultured Ruminococcus sp.
AAAGCCGTAATACCGAAAGAAAAAGCATATAAAACGAAAAAGTTCATATAATGCGCTGGACTTTGAGCCGATTTTATGCTATAATGTGTGTATAGATATATAAGGAGGGGTGTGAACACATTGGCGGATAATAATTCTCCGAACAAAAGAGTACCGTTTCGTGAAATAATGAGACGCTCTTTTTCAATAGCCGAGGACTCTGCTGACCCTGTGGAAGTGAGGACAAGGATAAAAAATGCGGGACAGGTAACGGGTACGAATGCCCTGCTTCTGTTCTGCGCTATCATAATCGCAAGTATAGGATTAAATACAAATTCAACTGCCGTGATAATCGGAGCAATGCTCGTTTCTCCCATAATGGGCTCACTGCTTCTGCTCGCATACGGTACCGTCACGCTTGACTCGAATATGGTAAGGCGAAGCCTCGCGGGACTTTCAATACAGGTGCTCATATCAATACTCACCTCTACGATCTTCTTTGCCATATCTCCCGTAAAGGCGGTAACTCCCGAGCTTGCCGCGAGAACGTCACCGACAATGTTCGATGTCGTGCTGGCATACGTCGGCGGTATCGCAGGCATTATCGGCAACACCCGAAAGGAAAAATCGAACAACGTCATCCCCGGTATCGCTATCGCAACGGCTCTAATGCCGCCGCTCTGCACGGCAGGCTTCTCAATTGCAAATCACCGCTGGTCGATGCTGGCAGGAGCGCTGTATCTGTTCCTGATAAACTCGTACTTCATCTTCACCTCCGCGGAGATAGTCCTCTCGCTCATGAAAACACCGAAACTCTATGAGCGCACCGAAAAGCAGAGGAAAAAATTCACTCACCGCAAGGTCGTAATAACAATACTTATCATAATTCCTGCCGTACTCATGACGGGAATAGTTTCCCTCAACGACTGAGGACGAAAGGAGCTGTTTATGCGCGATCTCAGACCAAAAATGTTTGATGAGGCGGAGAACACCCATGCCTCGCAGAAGCTTGCTGTCCAGATGATCGCATTCATCATCGTGTTTGCGGTGATAATGCTTGCAGAGGCTCTGATACCGAGCATCATCTCAATGGGACCGCTCAGGGAGGAGTTCATAAAGCAGGGTTACCTTGAGGAAGGTCACAACTTCACGATTGCGGAGTCAATGGCGTCGGCTACGAAAATCGCAAGTCAGCCGAAGATAATGATACCGTCGCTGTACTGCACACTCTTCGGCACGCTGATAAGCATACTCTACGTCCGAGCCTTTGAGGTGCGTCCTGTTCGCTCAATGGGCGCAAGAAAACGCAGACTTGTCCCCCACTATCTGCTCGGACTTGCCGTAGGTGCGGCAATGATGAGCATTATCGTACTGCTTACTATTATAACAGGAGTGAGCAGCATAAGCGTGAGCAGCAGCGTGAATTTCGGACTTATAGCGCTTTTCCTCGGCGGCTTCTTCATTCAGGGAATGAGCGAGGAATTCATCTTCCGCGGCTATTTCATGACGACTCTCGGCGGCTCACATCACAGCGCAGCAGCTATCGGACTGAGCGCTGTCGCCTTCGGACTTGCCCATGCAGGAAACCCCGGGTTTGACCTGTTCGTGCTGTTCAACCTCTCGCTGTTCGGAGTCTTTGCAGCTCTTAACATCATTCTCTTTGACGATATATGGGGAGCCTGCGCGATACACTCGATCTGGAACTTCACACAGGGCAATTTCTACGGGATAAGCGTCAGCGGTACGGGCAACACGGAGTCTGTACTGCGTACCACGGCGAAGTCGTCGTCAAGACTGCTGACGGGCGGCGATTTTGGAATAGAGGGCAGTATCTTCACAACGATAGTCCTCGGAGCAGGCGTTGCGATACTGCTGTATCTGCTGAATAAGCAACAGAAAGAAAAGGCTGAGCAATAAATTCTCATCAGCACTTCATGGCGCTGAATGAAAGACTTTGTATGCAATTGTCGGGGAAGTCTCTGTGAAGGAGCCTTCCTCGTTTTTCTTGCGGAGCGTTAATTTAAAATTCCGCCTGACAGGGCACACGTTGAGACTTTGTTTCTCTAAATATGTTAGAGACGTGCCCTGTCAGACGGAATTTTTAGTTTAAAGTCTTTGAAAGGGGGAGCTTTCCTCAGAAGGCTTTCCCCCGATAGATCTGCATATCAGATCGTTTATTTTGTGCCGTCGAATGTGTAGACGAACTTAACAGCGCCGTCCATATCGTCGGAGATCCCCGAGTAGCTCTTATACTCCTTTGAAGCCTGCTGAACAGCCTTTACGTTATCAACAAGGTCGGGGAGCACATTATCAGCGATATCGGTTATCTTTGAGATACCCTCGTCGTTGAACTTTATCATGCCGTCGTTGAGCTCCTTTGCTCCGTCTGTGAGCTTAGAAACGCCGTCGGTAAGAGTCTTGCCGCCGTCCTGAAGAGCGCCTGTGCCCTCCCAGAGCTTCTGAGCACCGTCAGAGAGCGAGCCTGCGCCTGTGCTGAGCTTCAATGTCGAATCATAGAGCGTCTTTGCGCCGCCGCTGAGTGTCGAGCTGCCTGTGAGGAGCTGTGCAAGTCCCGTGTCGAGAGACTGCGAGCCTGTGAGGAGAGTACCGAGTCCGCTGTCAAGGCTCATTGCGCCTGTGCTGAGCTTGCCGAGACCTGTGTTGAGGTCAACTGCACCCGTGCTGAGCTTTGCAAGTCCGAGATTGAGGTCGGAATTTCCTGCGGAGAGTCGGTCGATACCGTCGATAAGCGAATCGAGACCGCCGATGAGCTTCGTACTGCCATCTGCAAGCGAGCCGATGCCGTTGTCGAGTGCTGCTGCACCGTCGGAGAGCGTCTTTGCTCCTGCCGCAAGCTGTGCCGAGGAGATAGAAAGCGTATCTGCGCCGTCCGCGAGAGCCTTGCCGCCGTCGTCGAGTGTGCCGAGACCGTCACGGAGAGTGCCTGCGCCGTCAGAGAGTGTCTGTACGCCCTCTGCAAGCTGTGAAGTCGAGGTCGAGAGAGTTTCTGCTCCCGAAGCGATAGCCGCTGCTCCGTCGCTCACCTGTGATGAGCCGCCTGCAACTGCTGCCGCGCCCTCCTGAGCTGTTCCGAGACCTGTGCTGAGGTCTCCGAGACCTGTTTTGAGCTGTGAAGCGCCTGTCTGCAATGAAGCCGCGCCTGCGCCGAGCTGACCGTCCGCATTCATTGCCGAGGCTATCTGCTGCTGAGCGGCAATTGTCTGCTCGAGCGTTGCGATAGCTGTCTGGAGCTCCTGCGAGGGAGCCTGCTCGTTGAGAGCCTGCAATGCTGCGAGAGCCTGCTGATTTGCCAATATTGTAGCGTCGAGCGAATCACCCGTTGAGGTTATGCCCTGTGTGAGAGCCGCTGCACCGTCCGAGAGGTCGGAAGCGCCCTGTGTGAGAGTGTCCGCACCGGTTTTAGCTGTGGCAATGCCCTGAGTGAGCGAATCCGCGCCTGTCTTGACATTTGCCGCGCCCTCTGAAAGCGACTGAGCCGACGAGCTGAGTGTTGAAGCACCCGTTGAGAGCTGTGCCGCACCCGCAGCCGCTGTCGAGATACCCTCTGCGATCTGGTCTGCGCCCGATTTTGCGCTTGTTATGCCGTCCGAGAGCTGTCTCGCCGATGAAGCAAGTGTTTCTGCACCTGTGCTGAGCTGTGATGTGCCGTCCGATACCTTTGAAGCGCCGTCCTTGACCTGTGCCGAGCCGTCTGTGAGCTGACCGATGCCGCCTGTGAGCGCTGAAGCGCCGTCCTTGAGTGCCGATGTACCGTCGTTTACCTGCTTATAGCCGTCAGCGAGCTTATCCGAGCCTGCCTTTGCGTCGCTGAGTCCGCCGCTGAGAGTACCTGCTCCGGAAGCCGCTGTTGCAAGTCCGCCGGAGAGCTGTGACGAGCCGTCCTTTGCTGTTGAGAGACCGCCTGCTATCTTTGCGGAGCCGTCCTTTGCGTTCTGAATGCCCGAGCCGAGAGTGCCTGCACCGTCGCTGAGTTTCTTTGCGCCGTCCGAGAGTGCCGTTGCGCCCGATGAGAGCTGTGCTGCTCCGTCCTTGAGTGAAAGTGAACCGTCCGCAAGCTTGTCGATACCGTCTGTGAGGTCGCCTGTGCCGCCTGAGAGCTGTGTAAGTCCGTCGTAGAGCTGCTGAGTGCCGTCACAGAGCCGGCTCGCACCGTCCGAAAGCTCACGTATCTTGTCCTTGAGGTCGCTGAGATCTGTATCGTCTGTAATGTCGAGCTTCGAGAATATCTCGCTTGAAACCGCTGTAACAGAGGGCTTCATCTCGAAGTCTGTAACGTCTGCCTCGACCTCCATGTACTCGGGGAGCTGAATGTCGAAGTCCTCGGAGCCGTCAAGACCGAGGCTCTCGCTGAGACCCGGGAATGCCGCTCCTGCGATTATTACCCTCTCTCCGTCTGAGATGACACGGCAGTTTTCCGTGCTCACGTTCAGGAATTTTGATGAATCGAATACAGCCGCACTTGCTGTCATGAAGGGGACATATACTTCCTTTGAAGTACCGTCAACCGTTACCTTTGTTGTGGTCTTATTCTTGTAATCCCAGCGGATAACAAGGTGACCGCTCTTGCCCTTGATGTCGTTCGGGTCAACCTTTTTGCCGTCGAGGGTATATGTCATGGTGACTTCGACGGGAAGCTCCTTTGTGGAGGTGCCGCGGTAGTAGATGTCGCTTCCTGCCGCCGACCAGTTGAGGTCATTTCCGTCCTGAATGAAAGCCTCGTCGCCCTTGACGTTTTCTATATCTGAAAGTATGGAGAAATCCGAAATGCTGTCGGCAGCCTTTGTATTCTTGAGCCAGTCGCTTACTATAACGTTCTTTACTGAGGAGTCGCTGTTGCAGAGCACATATACCGTCTCGTCCTTGAATGTTGAGCCGTCAGCAGCCTGACGCTTCGCGGAGCTCTCCGAGGTCTTAGCCGCTGCTGCTTCTGCTGCTGCGGTATCCTCAGTCTCACCGCTGTTCTTTGCGTATGCGAGCGAGCAGGTAGTTCCTGCCGAAATAGCTATTGCCGCTGCTCCTGCTATCACTTTTCTGAAGCTTTTCATATATATTACTCCTTTCAAGCCATGTGGAAATTAACATCTGTCGTATCTGCCTTCTGCGTGCCTGCTGCCGAATTGTTCTTCGGAAGGAAGCCTGCGCTTGTCTTGCAGATGACCTTATCGAATATCATGAACATCGAGGGCAGTACCGTTACAACTACCACCATCGAGATGAGAGCTCCGCGTGAGAGGAGCATACAGAGCGAGGAGATCATTCCTATCTTTGAGTATACTGCAACTCCGACCGTTGCTGCGAAGAAGCCGAATGCCGAGGTGACTATCGAGCGTATCGAAGTCCTCAGCGAAATGCCTATTGATTCCTTCTTGCTCTTGCCGCTGCTGCGCTCGGTCTTGTATCTTGTCGTCATGAGTATCGCGTAATCGACGGTAGCACCGAGCTGTATCGTACCGACAACTATCGAAGCGATGAACGGCAGTGTGGTGTGCGTGAAGAATGAAGCACCGAGGTTTATGACTATCGCAAGCTCAATTACCGATACAAGTATTATCGGGAGCGATATTGATTTGAAGGTTATAAGTATGATGAGGAATATAGCCGCTATCGAGAGGATATTGACTACCTTGAAGTCCTTGTTGGTGATGTCGATAAGGTCCTTTGTTGCGGGAGCCTCGCCTATGAGCATCGCGTTGCTGTCGTACTTCTCAGCTATGTCCGTGAGCGCTCCTACCTGTGTGTTTACCTCGTCGGTAGCAACCTGATAATCGGAGCCTATCAGCATTAACTGCCACTCGTCGCCCTTGAGGACGTCCTTTACTGAATCGGGGATTATCTCCTCGGGGATAGCCGAGCCGACAAGCGTATCAAATCCGAGCACGAACTGTACACCGTCCGTATCCTCCATTTCGGCAGCCATTTTCTTGACTTCCCTGCGGTCCATGTCAGCCTTACACATTAATATATGTGTGCTCTCCATGTCGAACTCCTCGGAGAGCTTTGAGTTAGCGACAACGCTTTCAAGGTCTGAGGGGAGTGTGCTGTCAAGCTTGTAGTATACGTCATAGTGACTGTTGCCGTATGCCGCAGGGATAAGGAATGCAACAGCAAGCACAATGAATATCCACGAGTGAGATGCGATATAGTCCGCAGTCTTTGTGAAGCTCGGGAGCAGATCCTTGTGTGATGTCCTTTCGATAGGCTTATCGAAAATGAGTATCATCGAGGGGAGCATGGTGATGCAGGAGATAACGCCGCATACAACGCCCTTTGCCATTACTATTCCGAGGTCAAGTCCGAGCGTGAAGCTCATGAAGCACATTGCAAGGAAGCCTGCAACTGTTGTGAGCGAGCTTCCGACTACTGATGTTATAGTCGCCGCAATCGCATGAGCCATTGCCTCTGTTTTACTGTCGGGATAATAGCGCTGCTGCTCCTTGAAGCTGTTCCACAGGAATATCGAGTAGTCCATTGTGACACCGAGCTGAAGTACAAGTGCGAGCGACTGCGTGAGAAATGATATCTGACCGAACATGAAGTTCGTGCCGAGGTTCCATACTATCGCTATTCCTATGCTGAGCATGAAGAAGAGCGGTACGAGGAAGGAATCCATTGCAAGCACGAGGACAATGCTCGTGAGCACTACTGCTATTGCCGCATATATCAGCGATTCGCTCTGTGAGAGATATTTCGTATCGAGCGTTATTGCCGACATACCGCTGATGAAGCAGTTTTTCGAGGTCATTTTTCTCATCTGCTCGACAGCGTTGAGAGTGCTGTCCGCAGAGGTGGTATCCTCGAAGAATACGGCTATCATCGTCGTATCGTCCTTGTTGAAGAAGCTGTATATCTTATCGGGGAGGAATTCCCTCGGTATGTCCATATCAACCATTGAGTCGTAGCAGACAACCTTTGATACATGGTCGATGGACTCGAAGTCCTTTGCGGTCCTGACGACATCCTTTTCCTTCATGCCGTCAAGCATTACAAGGGAGAAACCACCCTGTCCGAACTCCTCCTTGAGTATATCCTGACCCTTCATGGTCTTGATGTCCTTCGGCAGATATGACAGAATGTCGTAGTTTACGCGGGTATTTGCGTAACCTATTGCCGACGGTATCAGAAGGATCATTCCAAAAATGAGGATAAGCACTTTATGCTTTGCTATCCATTCACCTATTTTAAGCATATATATGATTCATTCCTTTCGTTCCGAGTTTTTCTGTATACTAATAGTATATACCTAAAATGACCAACAGTCAACTATTTTCAAGAAGAAAAATGACCTTTGGTCATATTTTTGTATGTATGCACAAACGTGCATATCCAAAATAGTGACTATTGGTCATTTTTACTCCTTGACAGGAGCAGATATATCGTTTATAATGAAATCAATGACATAGGAACGTGAAAATGAAAGGAGATGTCCGTCACGGCAGAAAGAGTGAGCAAGGTCGATAAGAACAAATTGCAGAAGGAAAACTCGCTTCTCCACACGGCATTTGAATACTTCACCACAAAGGGCTTCAGCAAGACCTCTATCTCCGACATCGTTGAAAAGGCAGGCGTGGCAAAGGGCACATTTTACCTCTACTTCAAGGACAAGTACGACATTCGCAACAAGCTCATAGCTCACAAATCGAGCCAACTTTTCCGCAATGCCGCCGCGGAGCTCGAGGCTGATCCGAGCATCACCGATTTTACCGACAAGATAATAAAGATAGCGGACAGCATCATAGACCAACTCAACAGCAATCAGACGCTTCTCACATTTATTTCCAAGAATCTCAGCTGGGGCATTTTCAAGAGCGCTCTTGAGAAGAAGGTCAGCGATGATGATATCGACTTTTCCGAGATATATCAAAAAATGCTAAACATCTCGCCGTATAAGTTTGAGGCTCCCGAGACCATGCTGTTCATGATAATCGAACTCGTCTCATCGACCTGTTATTCGGCAATTCTCTATAAGGAGCCGTGTACGCTCGATGAGCTCAAGCCGTACCTCTATGACGCGATACGAGCTATAATCGAACGCAATAAGATCAAGGATAACTAAAAAGTCCTATTGTGCCGCACGCAATGTGCGGCTTTTCTTTATTTTAATGGATATTACTCACAAAAACTTCTTTTGGGATTTGTGTGGAATATACAAATGATTATATTAACCGCATAAATTTAATGTGATTTATTGACATTTGAATTTTTTTGTGATATATTTTAAGTACCAATATTTATAAGGAGTTTGATACTTATGAAGAAATTCAAAAAGGCACTCTCTGCTCTTACTGCGGTAACCACCCTCATGACCGCAGCAGCAGGCGGTGCAGGCAGCTTAGGCACTGCCGCAGCAGAAACCAAAACAGCCGTTGAACTCGTTCAGGACATGGGACTCGGCTGGAATCTCGGAAACACCTTCGATTGCTGGGGCACTAACTGGTCCTCCGGAAATGCAACAGCAGACAGCTGGGAGACCTCATGGGGCAACGCAAAGACCACTCAGGAGATGATAACCGAGATCCATAACTACGGCTTCAACAGCGTCCGTATCCCGATCACATGGTACAAGGCTACTGACCCCACAACATTTGACATCAACGATGATTACCTCGCTCGTATCAAGGAAGTTATCGACTACTGCTACAACGAGGATATGTACGTTATCATCAATATGCACTGGGATTGGGTAGACCCCTCCAACAACGCAAACCTCTGGCTCAACAAAGGTCTGAGTGCTGAGACTCAGTTCAAGACGATGTGGAAGGAAATAGCTACATACTTCAAGAGCTATGACAACCACCTCGTATTCGAGGACATGAACGAGGTTTGGTGGGAGAACAACTACACATCCTCGGCCTCTGCTTCGTACACGACCCTCAACACTCTCAATCAGGATTTCGTGGACGTTGTAAGAGCAACAGGCGGAAACAATGCTGACCGTCTCCTCGTTCTCGCAGGAGCAAATGCAGACCTCACAAAGACCTGCAACTCGGCATATATAGTTCCCGACGACGACATGGTCGCAGTTGACATCCACTACTACACACCTGCAAACTTCTGTGTTCGCAAGGCAAGCGACTCATGGGGCACAAACCAGACAACATGGGGTACAGCTTCCGATAAGAGCGATATGCTCAACGCTCTCAACAAGCTCAAGACAAGATTCATCGACAGCGGCACTCCCGTTATCATCGGTGAATACGGCGTTCTCACAAACGAGGGCAAGGATCAGGCTTCCATCGAGGAATTCGTAAAGACAATGGCTGAGTATGCAAAGGGCATAAATGGTATGTCATCATTCCTCTGGGACGACAGTGATTCGGGCGGACACAAGTATTTCAGCAGAAAGAACCTCACATGGTTCGATGAAACTATCGGAAAGAACTTCTCAACTATCGCAGGCACAGACTACGAAGCTCCCAAGGTCGACTGGGTAGAGGCTGAGCTTGTTGATGATAACGGAGTCCTCAAGTTCCAGATAGGAAACTCTACAAAGGTAAAGCTCGTTTTCGACAGTGAACACGCTGCAACTCTCGGTGCCGGCGGCACTATCAGCTATTGGGACATGATCTCGAATTCAAATAAGCAGGACGCTGTCAGCATCAGCGTAGGATATAATGAGCTCACAGGCGAGCTTCTCGCAAACGAGCTTGGCGAAGAGGATGCAGACGGCAACCGCGAGGTAGTCCACACAGGCTACATCGCTATCCCCGGTGATGTTGCTCCTGCAAACGCTTATATCCAGCTCTACTGGGCAGGCTACAACGAGTTCTCCGCAAGCGGCGAATACATCGGCTGGAACAACCTCACAGAAGAGGATTTCCCCGAGCTTGTAAAGGTTTACATCGACGGCGTAGTTGATAACGACGAGCCCGAGACTACGACCACAACAGAGGAGCCTGTTGTTACAACTACAACAACAGCAGAGCCCGAGACAACTACTACAACAACAGCGGCTGAGCCTGAAACTACAACTACAACATCTGAGCCCTCAGACGTGACTTACGGCGATGCAAACGGCGACAAGACTGTTTCTGTTGCAGATGCAACACTTATCATGCAGTCTATCGCTAACCCCAACACATTCACTGTAACCGATCCTGTTGCAGCAGATTGCTCGGGAAGCGGCGACGGTATAACATCAGGAGATGCACTTGCTATTCAGAAGCACCTTGCTAACTCCGACTATGCTCTCCCCGTTGCATAAGAATAATTGAACAAAAAAATATCCGCTCTCAGTTGGGAGCGGATTTTTTTGAATGTATTTGCTATTGTACAGAGTGTCTGCGATCACTTCTTGAATTTATCAACGATACCTTCGACCTT
>ONNL01000005.1 GCA_900319195.1 uncultured Ruminococcus sp.
GCGAAGCCGATTGGAGCCTGCGTAGCAGGCGTTTCTCGAAGCTTTTAGCTTTTAAGGCTTCGAGAAGCAGTATTTGAGACAAAGGGTCCTTCCCCCCCGTACCCCCTTTCCTAAAACTTTAGTTTGAAATTTTCTTTCCATACAGCACTTCTCTCGGTTATGAAAGACGGCTTAGTCTTTATGAGTGCTGTATGGGGAGAAAATTTGAAGCAAAGCCTTCAAGACAGAAATCCGAGAAAGCCTCTATCTCAGAGAGCATTCACAGACAAACACATATATGAGCAGTTACTTTAATTGCAATTTAAATAATAATATAAACAATTGGCAAATCTTTCTCCGCGTCCCTTGCTATTTTTTTAATTATGTGTTATAATTTAAATTATGGATTTTTGAAAGGATGCTTACAATGGATCTGAAGGAAACGATTTTTGCGTTGTGCAGAGCGGACGGTGCCTCGGGAAGCGAGGGCAATGCCGCGGAGACTGCACTTTCTATGCTTCGCGAATACTGTCCCGAGGCTGAGATAATACATGGGAATGTCATCGGTACCCTCGGTGAGACCGACGAGAGCAAGCCTACCCTCGTGCTTGACGCACACATAGACCAGGTTGGATTTATCGTCACATACATGACCGATGACGGCTTTATAAAGGTGGGGGATCTCGGCGGTATCGACCGCAGACTGCTCCCCGCACAGAATGTCACAGTACACGGAAAAAGGGACATCAAGGGCGTTATCTGCTCCGTTCCGCCTCATCTCTCGGACGGCGAAAAGGTGTTGAAAATGAGCGACGTCGCAGTTGACTGCGGAATGTCAAAGGCGGAGCTCGAGGAGATCGTCTCGCCCGGGGACACAATTACATATGACATAGACTGCCGCGAGCTGCTCGGGCAGCGCATCACAGCAAGGTCACTCGACGACCGCTGCGGAGTTGCGGCTATACTGCTTGCCCTCGACATACTAAAGGAGCACAGCACGGCTTACAATGTGACTGTCATTTTCTCCTCACAGGAGGAGCTCGGGGAGCGCGGTGCGAAGATAGGCGCTTTCAGAATTGACCCCGATATTGCGCTTGCTGTTGATGTGAGCTTCGGTCTTTCCGACAGCGAGGAGAGGGAGAAGTGCGGCGAGCTCGGAAAGGGCGCTATGATCGGGATCTCGCCCTGCCTTTCACGCGACATCTCGGACAGGCTCATAAGCACGGCGAGAGTTGTTGAGATACCGTATCAGATAGAGGTCATGAACGGCAGCACGGGTACGAATGCCGACCGCTATTCTGTCAACCGTGAGGGAGCTAAGACCTGCACCATATCCATACCGCTGAGAAATATGCACACACCTGCCGAGGTCATAGACCTGCGTGATGTTCGTGCCGCGGCGGAGCTTATTGCGGAGTTTGTCAAGGAGACAGAGGAATGAAGGAACTGCTTAGAGAATTATGTATGATAAACGGTGTCTCGGGCGACGAGGACAGCGTAAGAGAGCTCATAACAGAGAGGATTAAGGACGTCTGCGAGGAATACCGCACGGACAGCCTCGGGAACCTTATCTGCTTCATGAAGGGCAGAAAGCGTCCTGAGAAAAAGCTGATGATATGCGCTCATATGGACGAGGTCGGACTTATCGTGACATATATCCGTCCCGACGGCACACTCAGCTTCAATGAGGTCGGAGGTGTTGACCCTGCGGCAGTTATGGGACGGCAGGTCATTGTGAAAAGTCACATGACGGGCAGGCTCCTGCGCGGAGTTGTCGGAGCAAAGGCTGTCCACAATCTCTCGAAGGACGAGCGCGAGAAGGCTCCCGAGTACAAGGAGCTGTTCATAGATATCGGCGCGGAGGACAAAGAGGACGCAGAGAAGCACGTCTCCGCAGGCGACTGCGTTTACTTTGATTCGGAGTTTACCGAGCTCGGCGGAAGCCGCATAAAGTCAAAGGCTATCGACGATCGTGCAGGCTGTGCGGTAATGGTCGAGCTCATGCACAGAGAGCTTGAATATGATACGTATTTTGTTTTCAACGTGCAGGAGGAGGTAGGTCTCCGCGGCTCACGCTGTTCGGCATTTGCTGTTCAGCCCGACTATGCGATAGTCCTCGAATCCACTACTGCCGCCGACATATACGGCTCGGACGGCGACAAGAGGGTATGTGCCCTCGGGGAAGGTCCCGTGGTATCGTTCATGGACAGGACGACAGTTTACGACAGAGAGCTGTATTCGCTTGCATTTGACACCGCAAAGCAGTTCGGCATACCCTGCCAGACAAAGTCAATGATAGCAGGCGGAAACGACGCGGGAGCTATCCACATAACAGGTGAGGGCATACGTACACTTGCTGTATCGGTGCCGTGCAGGTATCTGCACTCGCCGTCGTCCGTTGCGGACTATACCGACATAGAAAACACACTCGCTCTCACAGAAAAGCTCTGTGAAAAGGTACACGAATTATGATAACACTTATCGAACACGAGCACGAGCTTGACCGCGAAATGCTCCTTAAAACGCTCTCGGGACGGAAAATGCTCGCATATATGCGTGCCTACGGTCCGAATTACAGGTTCTGCCGATTCTACAAGATAGAGGACGAGAGCGGCAGAGGCTTCATGTTCCTCATAAATTCGACGCTGATAATATGCAGTGATGATACCCTTGAGGCTACTGAGGAGCTCAACCTCTTCATCAGCATGAATGTGCCGTTCAGGATAGAGGGCTCGCAGAGGATACTCACGGGGATAAAAATCCCCGAGCGCTATCAGCGGCTCAACAGGACGGTCTTTGAGCTTATCCCCGATGAGAAGCCGCTTGAATCCATTGAGGAATACGTGAACTTTGACCCGAGCCTCAGCGACGTATACAGCATACTCAGTGAGGGCTTCCCGAATATAGCGGATTTCTCGCTGTGGTATACCGACACCTCTCATCGCTGCCGTCACGGGATAAGCAAGGTTTTCACATATCGTGACTCGACGACGGCTTCGGCAGTATTCGACATTGAAAATGTGGTGCTGATAGGACAGGTCGCAACGACTGTCGCTTCACGCGGACGCGGCTATGCAAGGGACTTCCTGCGCTGGCTCGCAAAATTCTTCAACGGTAACGGCAAGAGAGCCTATCTGCTCGCACTTGACATACGCACGAGCTTCTACCGCGAGATCGGCTTCCGAGAGGTAGAGCATGAAACAGTCCTTGAACGTATTGACGTTGAAAAGGAGAGCATAATGAAAGGAAAGCTTTCGGATGAACAGTAGGATAAATGAGATATACGATATAGACCCGCGCATTATCGAGCTCGGGAAAAAGGCAGAGGAGCGCAGTGCGGCGGCACGGGCAAGGTTCGACGAGACTGCCGAATACAACGGAGCAAAGGTGCTGAAGGCGTTTGCCGATAACAAGGTCAGCGAGCCGTGCTTCTACGGCTCGACAGGCTACGGCTACGGCGACATGGGACGCGAGGTCATAGACAAGGTATTCGCACAGGCATTCGGCACGGAGGACGCTCTTGTGCGCTTCAACTTCGTATCGGGAACTCATGCGCTTTCGGTAGCATTGTTCGGAGTTCTCCGCACGGGTGACAAAATGGTCTCGATAACAGGCCGCCCCTATGATACGCTCGAGGAGGTAATAGGTCTTACCGACAGCAAGGGCAACGGCTCGCTCAGGGACTACGGTGTGGAGTACGGACAGGTTGACCTCGATCCCGACGGCTCACCTAAGCTTGACGAGATAACGGAGGCTGTAAAGGGCGCAAAGGTCGCATATATCCAGCGCTCACGCGGCTACTCACTCAGACCTGCGTTCACTGTTGCGGACATAGAGGCAATGGTCAAGGCGGCAAGAAAGGGCAATCCCGACATTATCGTCATGGTGGACAACTGCTACGGTGAGTTTATCGAGGAGCGTGAGCCCTCACAGGTCGGAGCGGATATCATTATCGGTTCACTTATCAAGAATGCAGGCGGCGGTATCGCACGCACCGGCGGATATATCGCAGGAAGGAGCGACCTCGTGGAGCTTTGCTCCTATCGTCTCACCTGCGTGGGAATGGGCAAGGAGGTAGGCTGTACCCTCGGCATGAACAGGGAGATGCTCCTTGGACTGTTCTTTGCGCCCGACGTTGTGGCAAATGCGAAAAAGACCTCGGCATTCGCGGCTGAGCTTTTCACCCTGCTCGGATTTGAGTGCACACCGAGAGCGGACGGCGCAAGGGGAGACATAATCACTGCCGTCTGCCTTAAAGATGAGGAGCACCTCACGGCTTTCTGCCGCGGAATACAGAAGGGAGCTCCCGTGGACTCGTTTGTAACGCCTGAGGCATGGGATATGCCCGGCTATGCGGACAAGGTGATAATGGCGGCCGGAGCCTTCACGAACGGCGCTTCTATCGAATTATCGGCAGATGCACCCATAAGACCGCCGTTTGCGGTATGGATGCAGGGCGGCATAACCTATACGAGCGGCAAGCTCGGGGTAATGCTTGCGGCACAGGAAATGCTCGACGAGGGACTCATCACCCTGTAAGGGCTGACTTTACCGGCGGTATGTATACTAAGCGGAGCTTTCGGGCAATATGCTTGCTTTTTCGGCGGCAGATGAGCGATAGTCTCCAATATACAGCCGCAGATAAGCGTTCTGCAATTATTTCCAATTGTAATATAAATATTACAAAAGTAATACAAATTTCAACAAAAAGATTATAAGATGACTAAAACGGTTGACATTTTAACGATTTACTGCTACAATAAATATAATGCATTCTTTTGCTGTTTTGCATTAATAAAGTGAAATAAAGGAGGAGTTGCTTTGGGAGAGCGTAAATACTGCTACAAGTGCATGGAAAAATATGACAGTATGCTGCACGTTTGTCCAAACTGCGGATATGACGAGTATTCGGGTCATAACCCCATGTATATAGCTCCCGGTACAGTTCTCCATGACAGGTACCTCGTGGGCGTTCTGCTTGAGTATAACGGCGAGGGCGCAACGTATATCTGCCACGATATAGCAACGGACTGTAAGGTTCTCCTCAGAGAATATATGCCTATAAATCTCTGCACCCGCGTGAGAAATAAGGCTGTTATCAGTGTAAATTACAATAACCTTGCCAAATACAAGGCTTTTATGGCTGAGTACACCGAGCTCAATAAGTCTCTTGCAAGACTGAGGAATGATTCTAATATCAATCCCGTGCTTGATATGTTCGCTGAGAATAATACAACATATACCGTTTTTGAATACATTGAGGGCGAGACTATCCTCAATTACCTCAAGGAAAATGCAGGCGAGCTCAGTTGGGACCAGGTCTCGAAGATCTTTCCACCGCTGTTCACGACTATCGGCAGACTCCATAACGCAGGTATTATCCACCGCGCGATAAGTCCCGATACCGTCTACATAACCGATAAGGGCGAGCTGAGACTCACAGGCTTCTGCGTTTCGGCTGTAAGAACTGCGGGCGCTGGTCTTGAATATGAGCTGTTTAAGGGCTATGCCGCTCCCGAACAGTATTCGGCTGACAGCAGCAGCAGACAGGGCTCGTGGACTGATGTTTACAGCATTTGTGCACTTCTTTACAGAGCACTCACAGGCTGTATGCCCGACGATTCCATTACCCGTATGAAGCATGACGACCTGCATGAGCCGTTTGAGCTCAATCAGCGCATTCCGCACCATGTTTCACGCGTTATCATGGACGGTATGAACCTCTCGGGCAGAGACCGTATACAGACAATAACCGAGCTCGTTACAAGGCTCTTCGAGCAGCCTTCCGAGCTCAGAAATACGACATCTGTTGTTGTTCCGCCGTCAATGCAGGAGGGCGGCTACAGAAACGATTATCAGCAGCAGTACATTCCGCCTCAGCAGCAGGATAACTACCGGAATACAGGCTATAATAACGTTCCGCCGCAGAATTACGGGAACGACGGCTACAATAACGGCTATAACAACGGCTACAATAATGGTCAGGACGGCTATGAGGAGGACTATCACTACGAAAAGGTGAACACCGTTGACAGACTTAAGGTGCCTGTGATAATTGGTATCTGTCTGCTCGGCATACTGCTTCTCATAATGGTCGCTGTTATGAATATCTACTCGGGCGGCAATTCTGGCGGCAGCTCCAAGACCAAGGCGGCTGCAACGACCACATCAAATAATGTCGTCACCGAGACGACCAACGAAACTACCGAGACTACGGCTTCAAAGGACACCGAGCTCCCTGACCTCACGAACAAATTCTTTGACCCGACGGCTGAAAAATGGGCTGAGTTCTTCACTCTTGAGCCTATCTATGACTACAATAACGACTACGACGCTGGTCTTATCTACGACCAGGACATCGACCCCGGTACTATGATATCCAAGGGCACAGTCGTCACCGTAAAGGTCAGCAAGGGCAAGGAGTCCGCAATGATACCGAATTACAGCGGAATGACCGTTTCACAGTATCAGAGCGAGCTTGAAAAGAACGGTATCACGAATTACCAGTTCATCGAGTCGAATCCGAGCTACTACAGCACTCCGAATACGGTCGTTGAGCTCCAGATAGACGGTGTAAGGGTCTCTCCCGGGGACTATTTCAGCAATAAGGACAACAAGAAGCTCGTTGTTTACTATATCGCTGAGGGCGCGGCAATACCTGCGGCTCCGACTGAGGCACCTACCGAAGCACCTACCGAGGCTCCGACAGAAGCACCTACTGCGGCTCCTACCGAGGCTCCGACAGAAGCACCTACCGAGGCTCCGACTGATGCTCCTGCCGAAAACGGCGGCGAAGAACCTCAACAGCAGTAAGCCGGGCTGCGGAATAAAAATCAAGGGAAGTACCTATGGTGCTTCCCTTTTTTGCGAAAAGAAACGGGGAAAGCTGCGTGTGAGCCTTCCCCTGTTTTTACTGTTCAGTTTTCATCATTCTCCGGAACATTATTGACAGTCTGCTGGATATTAGGTTTTTCCTCGTTATCGGCAGGGACTATCATACGAGCCTCGGGTTCATAGGCGAGAATCGTTTTCTTCACCTGTTCGTCGAGAGTGAGGTTATAGAGAATTTTCAGCGTTCTCACCGCATTCGGTATCTCATTCTTCTTCTGATAGTCGAGCGACATCTGAGCTGCTATTTCGATGACCTTCTGGTTCGGTCCGAACTCTATCTCATACTTATTCATGGTCTCGATTATCTTCTCGCGGTTCGGACGATAGATAGGCGAGCCCTTTAAGTCCGCAAGGTGCTGCATCTCACGGGGGATAGCAGGATTGGGAGCGAACATTGCGCTTCCGATATAGAAGCAGGCAGCGTCCTCGTACTCCTGAAAATCGGTGAGTATGTAGCCCACATTTGCGTAAGCTCTTGCAATAGCAACAGGCGACGAAGCGACCTTGAGTATCTCACGGGTAGTCTCAAGCAGTCTCTTCTTGTTCTTGAGGAGCTTGTAGACCTCGCAGAGCTCGAACTTGGGTCCGACATCGACAGGGTTGAATTCCTCAGCCTTTTTGAGTATCGGGATAGCGTCGAGCGGAGAGCCTGTTTCAAGCATGATATAGGCATATGACGTGATGAATGTCGCAAAATCATAGGGAGCGCGGTTGAGCTTCTTGTCGGGCTTGAAGAGTATCTGGTAGAGATTGTCCTCGAAGGGATTTCTCAGCGAGACGAATTTAGCGGTCTCGCCCTCTCTGAATTCAACGGTTATCTTCTTGTAGAGCCTTTCCGCAAGCGGCTTTGCCTCGACGTATTCACCCTTGTTGATATGGTCAACGATTTTTTTGTACATCTCATCGAGCCTTACGCCGTCAACATGAGTTATGCGGTCGACCTCTGCGCGTCTTTCCTCGGGCATATTCTCGTAGACAAGCTGTGATACAGCGTCCACGCCTGCCGCGTTCTTTTCATTGACAAATCTCTCGGCTTCTGCCTTGAGTATTTTTTCGTTTTCTTCGCGTGAATCACCGAGCTTTTTTCTGAGCTCAGCGATTATCTCATCATAGTTCATTGGATTTCCTCATTTCAGTTTATGCAGATCAAAGACCTCTCTTAGCCATTTCCTTTCTGAATTTAGCGTCGATCTTATCCTGCTTTTTCTTTGCCTTGAGCTCTGCCTTCGTCATAAACTGAGTCTGCTTTTCTTCGACCTTCGGCCTTGCAGCAGGTCTTGCAGCAGCCTTCTTATCGGGAGTCTTATACTCCTGGAATACAGGATCGTTGTTTACGACCTTCTTCTTTGCTGAAACAGAGCCGCCGTTCATAGTTGTGAGAACGTCCTCAACAGAGGTAAGAACAGGCATATTCGCCTTGAGTCCCTGTGTTTCGATGAGGTTCTTGCTTCCTGTCTCTCTTGAAATTGAGAGAGCGTCAACGAATGATTTAGGCATAGGCTTGCTGTGCGAATGTACAGCGATCTTTGATACGTTTGCTGTGGGAGTTCCGGGGTTCTGTCTCGGAGCAGCTGCCTGAGGTGCAGGCTGAGGAGCAACGGGAGCAGCCGCCTGGGGTACAGGCTGAGGAGCAACGGGAGCTGATGCCTGAGGTGCAGGCTGAGGAGCAACGGAAGCTGATGCCTGAGGTGCAGGCTGAGGAGCAACGGAAGCTGATGCCTGAGGTGCAGGCTGGGGAGCAACAGGTGCGGGCATGATACCCTGCTGATTTCCGATAGGAGCAAGGATAGGCTGACCGTTCTTTTCGTAGCCTGTTATCTGCATCTGAACGTATGTATAAACAGGCTGACCGTTCATGTCATAACCTGCAAACTGCGGTATATTGATGATCTGAGGCTGTGCCTGGCTGACCTGCGGAGCGGTCTGCTTTGCAGGCTTCTGTACTTCATCAGCAAATATAGGTGTGCTGTATCTGTATTTATTCATATCATCTGCATCTCCGTTATCAACAGTTTCGGGAGTCTTGTTTTCAGGCTCGGGCATTTTGGGCATTTCAGGCATTTCAGGCTGAGCATTGAGCTGCGGAACCTCCGGGATCTCCTCGGGCTGAGCATTGAACTGCGGTACCTCCGGGATCTCCTCGGACTGAGCATTGAACTGTGGTACCTCGGGGAGCGTTTCGGGCTGAGCATTGAGCTGCGGAACCTCGGGGATCGTTTCGGGCTGAGCATTAAACTGCGGCACCTCGGGGATCGTTTCGGGCTGAGCATTAAACTGCGGTACCTCGGGAATTGCCTCGGACTGAGCGTTGAACTGCGGTACCTCGGGTATCTCCTCCTCAGGCTGCTGGACTATCTCCTCGGAAGTCTCTCTGCTGCCATAGAAATCGGTGTTCTCGTGCTGCTCAACAGCAAATATATCGTCAAGCACGGGAGCTGACTCTCTGTATGCAGGCTGAAGGTTATCCACCTGCGGTACTGCTATGTCGTCAAGCTCGGGCTCGAAATTGCGTGAAGCTGATGCAGGCGCGATATTGTCAGTCTCGGGAGCCTTGAGTTCTGCCATTTCCTCGGGCTGTGCACTGGGGTCAGCGGTGTAACCGAAGAGCTGGTTTGCAACGGTATCCCATTCTGCTGACGGAGCTGTGTCTGCCGCCTGCTGCGGCTCGGGCTCCTGTATTATCTCCTCGGGCTGTGAAGGCTCGACAGGAGGTATGTATTCATCAGGCTGAGGCGAGTTGTTTATCGAGAAGAGCTTTGTTATGTCCTCCTGCGGAACAGGCTCGCTGACTGTCTCCATAGCCTTCGGAGCTTCGGGCACGGGTGCCGGCTGAGGCTCGGGCTGCTGCGGAGCTGACGGCACAGCGAACTGTGCAAGGAAGTCGTTCTGCGGAGCTGCTGCTTCGGTCGCAGGCTCCTCCTGTTCCTCAGTAGGCTTCTGGATAGCGAACTGTGCGAGGAAATCGTCCTGTGCATTGTTTACAGGAGCTTCCTCCTCCTTTTTCTCCTGCGGAACATTTATCGCAAACTGAGCAAGGCTCGGATCCATTGCAATGTCTGTGCCTGCGATCTTGGCAGGCTGCTGAGCTAAGCGCTCCTCCTCGAGACGAGCCTGTTCTGCGCGTTCTGCGGCAAGTCTTGCCTGAGCAGCCTCCTTCTCGGCTGCCATTTTTTCTTCCTCGGCACGCTTTCTCGCGGCTGCATCGCGGTCTCTCGCGGCTTTTTCCTTTTCCTCAGCTATCTGCTGCGGCGACTTTGTTATCTTTGCCGTAGTATTGCCGAGCGGAACTATTCCGTCATCATCAAAGCCGTTCTTCGCGCGGAGCTTTTCCTCCTTGAGAAGCTTTGACATTTCCTTTTTATCCGCCTTTATCATCTTCTTGGCGATGACTGTTTTACACTTTTCGCAAGTAAGCTCTTTAAGGTCGGTCATAATATCGCCGCGGCGATATCTTGAAACATTTTCGGGCTTTGTGAGATTTATCCCGCAACCCGTTTTCTTTCCGTTGTCTGTACCATGGACCAAGCTGTCAGAGGTCGAGGTAACAAGAATGATATCCATAATAATCTCCCGTCCGGTGCAGAAGCTGCACCCGCGTCGCTTTTCGGCAGCGGCAGCCGATTTCCCGAATTACAGAGAATATCGTACACGTTCATCATCAAATTATAATGAGCTGTGGTACGAGGGCTCACGCGCATGAGCATGAGTCAAGTTTAAAACTCTGCTATACATCTACTCGTATTTATTATAACTGATTACCCCGAAAAAATCAACTCCTTTTTTCGATTTCGGGGTCAAAATTATACTGATATCAAATTTTTCGGCGGAAATAACAAATTGTTATTTATATTTTTGTCAAAAATACCGACGAATATTCAAAACTATTATACGTTATCGGCATAAAACAGCTCACGCGGCGGTGTTCCTGCACATTGATGACGGTTTTTCGGTCTTTATAACGCATACATATAAAAAAATTGCAAAATCCTGTAAAATACTCTTGCATTATCCGCCGTTTTGGTGTATTATTAATAGTGTATTACTTTTTATGTGCCGCTTATGCTGCGGCATGATATCAGGAGGATAAAAATGAAGCTCGTTTCAGTTGTTGTTCCGTGCTATAATGAGGAGGAGGTACTCCCGATGTTCTACGAGGAGATCACCAAGGTCACTGACCAGATGACCCGTGATCACCCCGAGCTCTGCTTCGAGTTCCTTTTCGTCAACGACGGTTCAAAGGACAAAACTCTCGAAATATTCCGTTCCCTCGCAGATAAGGACGAGAGAGTAAGATATATTTCGTTTTCAAGAAATTTCGGCAAGGAATCGGGTATGTATGCAGGTCTTAAAAATGCAAAGGGCGATTATGTCGTCGTTATGGACGCAGACCTCCAACATCCGCCAAAGTTCCTGCCCGAGATGTACAGCTATGTGAAGGATGGCGAATACGACTGCGCTACGACAAGACGTGTCAGCAGAAAGGGCGAATCAAAGGTGCGCTCATGGTTCGCAAGGCTCTTCTACAAGATAATGAACAAGATCTCTCAGACCGAGATCGTGGACGGTGCTCAGGATTTCCGCTTCATGACAAGACAGATGGTCGATGCCATTCTCGATATGACCGAGTACAACAGGTTCTCGAAGGGCATTTTCAGCTGGGTCGGCTTCAATACAAAATACATCGAGTATGAAAACGTCGAGCGTCCCGCAGGTACTTCCTCATGGTCGTTCTGGGGACTGTTCAGATACTCGCTCGAGGGTATCATGGCATTCTCGACAGCTCCGCTCGTAATGGCGTCGATACTCGGCTTCATCACCTGCGCTATCGCATTTATACTCATCATCGTCGCCGTTATCAAGGCGATATTCGACATAGGGGAGGCTCCCGACGGCTATCCGACGATAATCTGTCTCATCTTCCTGTTCAGCGGTCTCCAGCTGTTCAGCGTCGGAATACTCGGACAGTATCTCTCAAAGACCTACCTTGAGACGAAAAAGCGCCCGATATACATTGCCAAGGAGACAGCGGAGATGTACAGGGCAAGAAAAAAGGAAAAGGCGGACTCGGCAAAGTCCTCTTCTAAGGAGAAAAAGGCTTGAACAAGCACGTAAAGCTTGCTGTTTCGCTTCTGTTCATAGTGCTGATAGTTCTCGCCGCGGCGATAACGCGCTTCTACTCGAATACGGGCAGGAGCACCTCTGACCGCAGGGAGAGCAGTGAGATATCACGCAGGCTCGCTCCCGACAATGAGGGCAGCAGGATATTCTCGGATTCAAACGGTATGTACGGTGTTATCGACAGCGGCGGCAAGGTCGTGATAGCTCCCGAGTGGTACAGCCTTTCGGGCGGAAACGGTCTTTATACCGCGTCCTCAAAGATAAACGGGACAATTCTCACGGGATGTATCGACGGTGAGGGGAATGTGATAGTGCCGCTCATTTTCAGCGAGATAAAAAAGTATTCCTGCGACGGCTTCGTTTTCAATATAGCAAGGGCGGCGTCGGACGGGACGTATGTTGTCTTTGACAGCGGCTTCTTGCCGTGCTTTGCAAGCTCGTGGGATTCCGCGGAGCTTGACGGAAATATCCTCAGTCTTACGACTGATATGGGACGGTATGAATACTCCGTCAGCAGTGAGGGCTTTATTTTCAGGAATGCAGAGGTGGACGGCAGCGTTATGAACTGCGATTTTACCGCCTTGGTGACGAGCGGTGTACTGCTCTCAAAGCTTGACCCCTCCATGCTCGAAAAGATAATATCGGGGACTCAGCAGTACCTCGGCTTTGCATATACGGACAATACCGCTTATCTCAGCAGTATCGGCAAAGCTGACGACGCTGTGATAGAAAAGCTGTTTCCCGAGGATACGAAGATAGTCACAAAGAGTATTACAGGCATCTCGAATGTTTACATATACGCGGACAGCTATGATGACAGCTCGCCGCGGTTTACTGTCTCGGTCACGGCGGACACGGCAGTGACCTATAATGATGAAGGCGGAAAGCCGAGCGCTCTCGTCGGCAAATATACCGCGGCTGTTGAATTCCGCGGAGACAATGTCGGGAGCCTTGTGCTCACGTCGGCAGGCTTCAGGGAAAAGGCTCCTGCCTACCCCGCACCTCAAAGCACCGAGGAGACGGAGGCTTCGGCGAACGCTCAGTAAATAAGCAAACACTTGCCGCAGAAACGGCAGAAAGGATAAATTTAAAATGGCAAAAAAGGTTGCAGTTATCATGGGAAGCGACAGCGACTTCCCCGTTGTGAAATCAGCTCTCACAGAGCTCAAAAAGTACGGAGTTGAATTTGAGTGCCGCGTTATGAGCGCACACAGAACTCCCGCAGAGGCTTCGGAATTTGCGAAAAACGCAAGGGCAAACGGCTTCGGAGCAATTATCTGTGCCGCAGGCATGGCGGCTCATCTCGCAGGAGTGGTTGCAGGACATACAACTCTCCCCGTTATCGCTATCCCGATGAAGTCGAAGGCTCTCGAGGGCATGGACGCTCTCCTCGCATCTGTTATGATGCCGCCCGGAGTGCCTGTTGCAACAGTAGGCATAGACGGCGCAAAGAATGCGGCAGTGCTCGCTGTTCAGATACTCGCGGTTTCGGATAAGGCTCTCGCTGACAAGCTCGCTGAGGAAAAGCAGAAAATGGCTGACGGCGTTAAGGAAAAGGACAAGAAGTTACAGGCTGAGATAGCCGCGTTATGAGCAGATACAGCACGGTGATCTTTGACCTCGATGGTACTCTCATCGACACAAAAAGGGGAATACTGAGCTGTCTTGAGCACACATTCAACACGCTCGGACTTCCGCAGTATCCCGAGCCTGACAGGTTCCTCGGTCCGCCGCTCCCCGATTCGTTCAGACGATTCTGCGGCATGAGCGAGAGCGAGACTGATGAAGCGGTGAGGATATTCCGTGAGAGGTATTCGGGCGAGGAGCTCTTCAATGCGGAGGCTTTCCGCGGTATCCCCGAGCTGCTCGGGGGGCTGAAGGACAACGGGTACACTCTTGCTGTTGCTACCTGCAAGGTCGAGAAATATGCCGTGAGCATTCTTGCTCACTTCGGCATTGATAAGTATTTCGACGCGGTGGGCGGCTCCGTCCCCGAGAGGACGCAGAAGCGTGAGGTCATTGCTCATGTGCTTGAAACGCTCGGTATTTCCGACACCTCAAGGGTGCTCATGGTCGGGGACAGGGACAATGATGTTCTCGGCGCAGGGCAGTGCGGTATAGGCTGTCTGTATGCGCTCTGGGGCTACGGCTCGGAGGAGGAAGCACGTGGATCCGGCGCTCTCGGGACTGTCCGCGATACAGAGGAATGCTTCAAGGCTATAACAGAATAAACGTGTCATGGACACATCATACAAGCTTACATTTCCGCAAAGATGCGGATTTGGATATACATATTTCAAAAATTCTCAAGGAGGAATTTTCAATGGAAAACATCGAAAAAAAGGAACAGCTCTATGAGGGCAAGGCTAAGAAGGTCTATGCAACAAACGACCCTAACCTCGTGATCGTTGATTACAAGGACGACGCAACAGCTTTCAACGGAGTAAAGAAGGGCACTATCACAGGCAAGGGCGTTATCAACAACAAGATGACAAACTTTATGTTCAGTCTGCTCGAAAAGGAGGGTGTTCCGACTCATCTTGTAAAGGAGATAAGCGACCGCGAGACTATCGTTAAGAAGGTCTCTATCGTTCCCCTTGAGGTTATCGTAAGAAATGTCGCAGCAGGCAGCTTCTCAAAGAGAATGGGCGTTGAAGAGGGCAAGCAGCTTCTCTGTCCTATCCTTGAATTCAGCTATAAGTGCGACGAGCTCAACGACCCGTTCATCAACGACGACTATGCACTCGCACTCGGTATCGCTACAAAGGAAGAAATTGACACTATAAAGACACTCACACTCAAGGTAAATGCTTTCATGAAGGACTTCTTCAAGAAGCTCAATATCGACCTCATCGACTTCAAGATCGAATTCGGTAAGACTCCCGACGGACAGATAATCCTCGCAGATGAGATCTCCCCCGATACTTGCAGATTCTGGGACAGCACAACTCATGAGAAGCTCGATAAGGACCGCTTCCGCAGAGACCTCGGCGGCGTAGAAGAGGCTTATCATGAGATCATGAAGAGAATCGGACTGGGAGAGTAATACAATGGGCGGTTTTTTTGGTGCAGCCTCTAAAAACGATTGCGTAACAGATGTATTCTTCGGTACTGATTACCATTCACATCTCGGTACCCGCCGCGGCGGTATGACCGCTTACGCTGCTGACAAGGGCTTTCAGAGATCTATCCACAGCATTGAAAATTCACCGTTCAGGACAAAATTCGAGAATGATGTCGTAACTATGAAGGGTAATCTCTGTATCGGCTGTATCAGCGATACAGACCCTCAGCCCATTCTCGTCCGCTCAAAGCTCGGTCTGTACGCGGTATGCTCGGTAGGCATAATCAGAAATGCCGACGCACTCGTGCAGGAGCTCCTTGAGGGCGGATGTCCCAATTTTGAGGCTATGAGTTCGGGCAATATCAACTCGGGCGACCTCATAGGCGCACTTATCTCGCAGAAGGACTCCTTCGTTGAAGGAATCCGCTATGCACAGTCAAAGATAGAGGGTACAATGTCCCTTATCATCATGACAAAGGAAGAGATAATCGCGGCAAGGGATACCTATGGCAGACTTCCTGTCATCATCGGAAAGCGCAGCGACGGCTTCTGCCTTTCGTCCGAATCCTTTGCCTTCCAGAAGCTCGGCTATGATACGTTCCGCGAGCTTGAGGCGGGCGAGATAGCAAGGATAACGGCTGACGGCTGTGAGACCATCAGCAAGGGCGATCCCTCAAAGATGAAGATATGCACGTTCCTGTGGACATATTACGGCTATCCGAATGCTGTCTATGAGGGCGTTACGGTAGAGACCATGCGTACAAGAAACGGCGAGATAATGGCTGAAAACGACATCAAGGCAGGCAGACTGCCCGATGTTGACTATGTGTGCGGAGTCCCCGATTCGGGCACACCTCACGCTATCGGCTATGCAAACAGGAGCGGTATACCGTTCGCACGTCCGTTCATCAAGTATACTCCCACTTGGCCGAGAAGCTTCATGCCTACAAATCAGAGCATGAGAAACAAGGTCGCAAAAATGAAGCTTATCCCCGTGCATGAGCTTATCGAGGGCAAGAGGCTCCTCTTCGTCGATGACAGTATCGTCCGCGGTACACAGATGAGAGAGACAGTCGAATTCCTCTATGAGAACGGCGCAAAGGAAGTTCATATGCGCTCTGCTTGTCCGCCTATAATGTATGGCTGCAAGTATCTCAATTTCTCACGCAGCACCTCGGAAATGGAGCTTATCGCAAGACAGGTCATCTATGACCTCGAGGGTGAGGCCGGAACACAGTTCCTTGCTGAATACAGCGACTCAAACACAGAACGCGGCAGAAGGCTCAGAGACGAGATATGCCGCAGACTGAATCTTACATCTCTCGAATTTCAGTCGCTTGAGGGCACGGAAAAGGCAGTCGGTCTCCCCGAATGCAGCCTTTGCTCTTACTGCTGGAGCGGCAGAGAGTAAGCATATCTATGTACATCAGTGATGACCTGCCCGTTGTTTCGGCGGACAGGTCACATATATATGAATACGACTTTTATGGAGGATTTTATAATGAACAACAGTTTCTCTGAAAGCTACAAGAAGGCAGGCGTTGACGTTACCGCAGGCTATAAGTCGGTAGAGCTGATGAAGCAGTATATCGCCCGTACAATGACAAAGGGCGCACTTTCGGGCATCGGCGGCTTCGGCGGACTTTTCGAGCTTGATATGACGGGCATCAGCAAGCCTGTTCTCGTTTCGGGCACGGACGGTGTCGGCACAAAGATAAAGATAGCTTTCATCATGGACAAGCACGATACTGTCGGTATCGACTGCGTTGCGATGTGTGTCAACGACATCATCTGCTGCGGTGCAAAGCCCCAGTTCTTCCTTGACTATATTGCCTGCGGAAAAAACTATCCCGAGAAGATAGCTACTATTGTTTCAGGCGTTGCAGAGGGCTGTGTTCAGGCTGAATGTGCTCTTATCGGCGGCGAAACTGCCGAGCACCCCGGTCTCATGCCCGAGGACGAATACGACCTCGCAGGCTTCTCTGTCGGTGTTGTTGATAAGGATAAAATTCTCAAGCCTGAGACTCAGAAGGCAGGAGATGTCCTCATCGCTATCAAGTCGAGCGGTGTTCACTCAAACGGCTTCTCGCTCGTAAGAAAGGTCTTTGACATAAACGAGCAGAATCTCAATATGCACTTCGACGACCTCGGTGCAACTCTCGGTGAGACTCTCCTCACTCCTACAAGAATATATGTAAAGGCAATAATGAAGCTCATAAGCGAAGTGAATGTGAAGTCGATATCTCACATCACAGGCGGCGGCTTCTATGAGAATATACCGCGCTCGCTCCCCGATAACCTTGCTGCCAAGATCTGCAGGAACGACGTTCAGGTGCTCCCGATATTCGACCTCATCGCACGCTCGGGCGATATTCCCGAGAGAGATATGTTCAACACCTTCAACATGGGTGTCGGCATGATAGTCTGCGTTGACAAGAACGACGCTGACAAGGCTGTTGCGGCTATCAGGTCCGCAGGCGAGGACGCTTATGTTCTCGGTGAGCTTGTTGAGTCCGAAGAGGGCGTTATCATCTGCTGATCTTTGACCTGTCCCGAAGTGGAGCTGTCTGTTTCGGGACAGTCGCTGTTATAGCAAACGGCAAAAATTTTTGACGCTGACTATATATTCTCCGCTGCGGAGGCAAACTATGAAAAGGCTTATTTCTATGCTTGCGGCAGTATCTCTTGCTGCTGCTTCGGTCACGGCTATGGATGCGAGATCCACTGCCGCTGTCCTCGACCTCAACGGCGACGGACGTGTGAACGGTGCTGACCTTATCCTTGCAAGACAGAGCGGCGCTTCGTCTGAGGTGCTGAACATGATAAACGATTTCGTGCTCGGTGACGACGTATCATACTGCATGGACTACACTATCGACGAGAGTGCTGTCCTTGAGCCGCAGGGCACTGTGCATACGGGCGAGGGTACCTTCTACGGCGGAGGCTATGAGGGCGGCTGCTGTATGCTCGACCCTGTTTCGCGCGATTACTGGATAGTCGCAATGAACTATTACGACTACAACAACGCTCAGCTTGCAGGCGCGTATCTTGAGGTCACGGGCGAGCTCGGGACTATAAAAATGCTCGTTACCGACGAGCTCCCCGAGGGAAAAAAGGGCGACCTTGACCTGTATACCGACGCATTTCCGCTTATTGCTCCTGCCGAGAAGGGCAGGGTGCCTGTCAGCTGGAGGATAATACCGCTCGACACTGCCGAGAGCGCTCCCGTATCGTATAAGTACAAGGAGGGCTCGACGGAATTCTGGTGCGGCGTTCAGGTGAGAAATCACCGCTATCCGATAACAAGGCTCGAATATCTTGATGAAAACGGCGAGTTTGTCGAGCTTCCGCGCCGCAACTACAACTATTTCGAGTCGATGGACATGGGCGCGGGACCGTTTACATTCAGACTGACCGACATCTACGGTCACGTCATCATTGACAGGGATATACCTCTCTCGACTGATGACACGGAGATAATACAGGGACACGTACAGTTCCCGAGATAAAATATGGAACGAAGTTCGGTCTGATGCTTTGGAGGAAATGATTATGAAGGTGGATAAGCTTGATATAGCGTGGTCTGTGGTCTCGATGATAATACTCGGGTATGCGTTTTATCATCATAAGACGATATATGGTCTGATAGCCGTATATGCGATAATGGTGGTCATTTTCTATATTCACATCATGAAAGTGCGGCAGAGGACTGACGGCAGTATCCCCGTGTATGCTACGGTCACGGACTATTTTCAGTCAAAGGACAAGCTGAGATATTCCCCGATAGTGAAATATGAGACAGAGGACGGTGTTCCGATGTCGTCTGTTTACTCGATAGAGAGCGTGAAAAAACGCTATGAGATCGGCTCTGAGCAGATAATCTGCTATTCTCCGCAGGAACCGCTGTTCTTCTATTTTGCCGACCGCGAGGGCGAGCTTGTAAGCGTATATTACCGATTCATCATAATCGGAGGGATACTGACAGCGGCGGCATTTATTATTTCTCAGCTCACATAATAGTTTCAGGAGGTCATTCCAATGAAAAATATCATTGTTCTCGTCTCGGGCGGCGGAACAAATTTGCAGGCGCTTATTGATGCCGAAAAGTCGGGGATAATCAGGGACGGCAGGATAACCTGTGTCATTTCCTCGAATCCCTCTGCATATGCTCTTGAGAGAGCGGCAAACAACGGGATAAAGACGAGAGTCCTTCCGCGTAAGGAATACTCCGACAGCGTAAGCTACAGCCATGCCGTGCTTGACGCACTCAACGAGGAAAAGGCTGACCTGATCGTACTTGCGGGCTTCATGACTATCCTCGACGAATGCGTTACAAAGGCATATCCGTACAGGATAATAAACGTGCACCCTGCACTTATCCCGTCATTCTGCGGCGAGGGCTTCTACGGACTTAAAGTCCATGAGGCTGCTCTTACATACGGAGTAAAGTACAGCGGAGCTACCGTGCATTTCGTCAATGAAAAGGCGGACGCAGGCGCGATAATCCTGCAAAAGCCTGTTGAGGTGAAGCGCAGCGACACTCCCGAGGTGCTCCAGAAGCGTATCATGGAGCAGGCTGAGTGGAAGATACTCCCCGAGGCAGTATCGCTCTTCTGTCAGGACAGGATAGAAATAATCGACGGAAAGGCTTTCATTAAGGAGTAAGCCTATGGATTTCGGGATGATAAAGGAAAAGCAAACGGTGCAGAAGCTTTTTCTGTGCTTCATGATGTACTCTGTGCTCGGCTGGATATATGAGGTCGTGCTCGAGACATTCATCTATAAATGGGGATTTTCAAACCGCGGTGTGCTCTTCGGACCGTACTGCGTGGTCTACGGCTTCGGAGCATTGGCATTCCTGCTGTGCTTCGGGCGGCTGATGAAGAAAAAGGACGTGAAATGGCTCAACATAGTGAAGCCTGTCATTATCTTCCTCGGGTGCATGGCTGTTGCGACGCTCATCGAGCTGTGCGCGAGCTATCTCCTCGAATGGACTACCGGCGCATGGCCGTGGCAGACCTACAAGGACTACAAATACAATTTTCAGGCAAGGATAGCTCTTTCTACCTCTCTGAGATTCGGTCTCGGCGGCACGCTGTTTATGTACGCCGTACAGCCGCTCTTCGAACGGATACTCTCAAAGCCGGGCAGAAGGACGCTCAATATCATATCCATAACCGTCGCAGTGATACTGGCGGCGGACTGCATATACACATTCATTATCAAGTGAACGAAAGGAGTTAATTATCATGAAAAAACTCAACATCGCACAGGAGCTCAGCTCAAACGAATATCCCGGAAGAGGTATCATCATCGGCAAGTCTGACTGCGGAAAGTACGCTGTAACAGCTTACTTCATCATGGGCAGGAGCGAAAACAGCCGCAACCGCGTTTTCGTTGAGGACGGCGACGGCATTCGCACACAGGCATTCGACCCGAGCAAGCTCTCTGATCCGCACCTCATCATCTATGCTCCCGTAAGAGTTCTCGGCTCTAAGCTCATTGTCACAAACGGCGACCAGACCGATACTATCTATGAGCTCATGGACAAGCAGTTCACATTCGAGCAGGCGCTCCGCACACGCGAGTTTGAGGACGACGCTCCCAACTATACCCCCAGGATCTCGGGCATACTTCGCTTTGAGGACGACGGCTTCAACTACGCTATGTCTATCCTCAAGAGCGCAAACGGCAACCCCGATTCATGCCATCGCTTCACATTCAGCTACAACAATCCTGCCGCAAGCGAGGGACACTTCATTCACACCTACATGGGCAACGGCTCACCGCTCCCGAGCTTTGAGGGCGAGCCCAAGCTTGTTGAGATAAAGGGAAATATCGACGAGTTCACGAGCACGGTATGGGATAACCTCAACGCTGACAACAAGGTATCGCTTTTCGTACGTTACGTTGAACTTGAAACCGGTAAGGCTGAGACAAGGATAGTGAATAAAAATAAGTAATTTCAATAGCATGAAAAAGTCCGCGCCTGCACTGCTGATATGTGCGGCTCTCCTCACAGGCTGCGGCAGCAGCGGACGCGATAACAGTAAGAAGTTCAATTCTGTATTGCAGAAGGCAGGCTTCTCGGACACTGCTGAAAACGGCAGTGAGCAGTCCGTAAACGAACAGCAGAATAATGACCAGTCCAACAATGATTGGCAGAACGGTCAGTCCAACAATGATTGGCAGAATGACCAGTCCAACAATGA
>ONNL01000052.1 GCA_900319195.1 uncultured Ruminococcus sp.
GACGTCTTATAAGCTCCTCTACGCAGCTAAAGCAGCTATTACCCGATAGTGACCTATCGGATAATAGAGGAAGCTTAAAAAGGGTTTCCCCCGATAAAACACACAAAAATCCATATTGGTCTATTATACACAAAAAACAGGTGTTGAAATGTTCTGATGTCACAAAATTCCTGTTTGCAGCTTTATTTATTACTTAAACTATGATATAATTAATGTAACTTAAATCAAGGACGGGTGAGTATGAAAAACGGGGTAAAAATGCTGGACATTGCCGAAAAGCTTGGAGTCAGCGTCGTTACGGTGTCCAACGCTCTCGCAGGACGTGAGGGTGTCAGCGACAGGATGAGAAGAAAGATATGCGCCGCGGCTGAGGAAATGGGGTACAGACCGTCGGGCGCGAAAGCCGCAAAACAGAGCAGTGAACGGACTCGCTCGGGAAAGACCATCGGCATTCTCGCCTCGGAGCGATTTGTCGGCGCACGCGGCACTTTCTACTGGGAGCTCACCGCAAACATCTCAAAGCGACTTTCACAGCTCGGAATGTGCACCGCCTATGAGTGCATCACCTCGGACAACGAGGAAAAGGCTATCCTGCCAAACATGATAACCGACAACAAGGCGGACGGCATTTTCGTTATCGGTCAGGTGCACCGCCCGTATATCGAAATGCTCAGCAGGATAAGCCAGCCGCTCGTTTTCGTCGATTTCTACGACGGGCGCTACAACGTCGATTCGGTCAACTCCGACAGCATAAACGGCGGTTATCTCCTCACCGACCACCTTATCAGCAAGGGACACCGCAATATCGGCTTCTTCGGTACATTCAACGCGACGAGCAGCATTAACGACCGCTTTCTCGGCTACATAAAATGTCTCATGGAAAACAACATCAGATATAACCCTGCGTGGACTTTTGACGACCGCGACGAAAAGGGTGTGCTCTACACCAAGATAGACTTCCCCGAGGATATGCCGACAGCCTTCGTGTGCAACTGCGACGAGACTGCATTCCGCGTAATATCGGCATTGAAGTCAAAGGGAGTGCGAGTCCCCGAGGACATCTCTGTGGTCGGCTATGACAACTACACAGTCTCAAACATCTGCATACCGCCGATAACGACTATCGAGGTAGACCTCGAAAAAATGGCTGAAATATCCGTGGAGCTGATGTGCAAAAAGCTCGACGACCCGACATATACCGAGGGCAGACGCATAATCACAGGGCGGCTCATCGAAAAGCGCAGCGTGCTCGACATTAACACTCACAGGACAGGAGGCAGGAGGACAGTATGAGCTTCAGCAATCTAAAGGGACACTTTTTGACTGTCACAAGACATCGCCGCAAGGTGAGGCAGCACTGCTTCAAATGCGGTATCTACTGGCGCGGACTTGTCCACGACCTCTCGAAATTCTCACCGACAGAGTTCATTCCCGGGGTGAGATACTATCAGGGAACACGCAGTCCCAACGAGCGTGAGCGTGAGGTGGGCGGCTATTCAAAGGCATGGATGCACCACAAGGGTCGCAATCGCCACCACTTTGAATACTGGACGGATTACAGCACAGTCACAAAAAAGCTTGAACCCGTGAAAATGCCCGACGTTTTCCTCTTTGAGATGTTCTGCGACAGAGTTTCGGCTTCAAAGACATACATGAAGGACAAGTACGTCGACACGGCTCCTCTTGAGTATTTCCTCAAAGCAAAGCCGAGGCGCATAATTGAGCATGAGACTGCTGAAAAGCTCGAATTTCTGCTCCGTATGCTTGCCGAAAAGGGCGAGGACGTGACCTTTGCGTATATTCGTGAGCAGGTAAAGCGCAGTAAAAAGGGTCAGCACGACTGGATGGGCTTTGAGCTGAACGGATAAATAACGTTTTTGGCGGTCGGTTCGGGCTGGTGTTTGCGTATTTGCCCACCCTCACAAACATGATAGTCTTGACGGACTGAGGGTTTGTGGTATAATTGGCAAATGCGAACGCTGCTCCGATGAATGACCACATAACAATTGAATATGTCATATAAAGCTCCCTGCAGGGACTATGATGTGCGTGACGAAAGGCTTCGTTCAGCAGTTCATCACACACTTTTCTGCGGGAGCTTTTCCCTTTATTTGTATGTTTTCTGTTAAAACTAATTCAAGTATTGTTCAACGTTATTTTTAAGTATTTTTCATAAAAACTCTTTACATTGATGTAGAATTATGATATAATAGTGATAGTATAAGATTGAATGAAGTGTAATTAGTAATGCTGCACAAAAGCAGCTGTGTTTTTCGTCAGTTCTCATGGAGGGGCAGAACGGACAAAGGAAATCTTTTACATTGATTCATTTTTATATGCAACAGTGACATAATTATACTTAATACATCAGGACGGACGTACTCTCTATACGGCTGTCCTCAGAAGAAGGAGTAAAGGGCGAATTATTATGATGGAACTAATTAAAGTAAATCCTGACAAATGCGTCGGATGTAACGCGTGCGTGCGAGTATGTCCGGCACCCGAGGCAAACATCACCAAACAGCTTGAGGACGGAAGATTTGTTACAACGGTAGACAGCAGCAAGTGTATTGCCTGCGGCGAGTGCGTTAAGAACTGTATGCACGGCGCAAGAGACTACAATGATGACACTGAAGAGGTAATGGAAAACATCAGAACGGAGCAGCATATCGTTATTGCTGCACCTGCTATCAAGACGGTATTCCCTGACAAATGGAAGTCGATACTGAACTGGTTCAAGAGAAACAACTGTCTGGTCTATGACGTATCGTTCGGTGCGGATATATGTACATGGGCACATCTCAGGACCATACAGAATGGTGTCGGCAAAAAGCTCATCTCACAGCCGTGTGCGGCTATTGTCAAGTATATAGAAACATATCAGCCGGTGCTTTTGAACAATCTTGCCCCCATCCATTCACCGATGCTGTGTGCAGTGACCTACATAAAGAAATATCTCCGCAAGCGCCACAAGATAATTGCACTGTCGCCATGTGTCGCTAAGAAGAACGAGTTCACAGAAACGGGACTTGTCGATTACAATGTTACATTCAAAAAGCTCTTGGAGTATTTCATGAACAATAACATCAATATCGAGCGCGACTCATCGAGCGATTTCAAGTATGACTTTGAACTGTTTCAGGGTCAGGTCGGCGGTGTTTATCCCCGTCCCGGCGGACTCAGAGATAATCTCTGGCTTCATGACCCCGATATCAACATCACCACGTCCGAGGGCGTTCACAAGGTATATCCCGAGCTTGATATGTACGCAAAGCTTTCGGAAAACCTCAAGCCTGAGGTTTTCGACGTACTTTCATGCGACTTCGGATGCAATGTAGGTGCAGGAACAGGCACAACTCAGACGATATTTGAGATAATGGCTACGATGAGAGATGTCGAAAAGGAAGCAAAGAGCAGACGCAAGACCTCGGGCGGTTTCTTCAGAGGTGCTGAGGATAAGCTCTTCAAGAAATTCGACGAGGAACTCAGCGTGGATGACTTCGTGAGAACTTATATCCACACAAAGCCTGCAAAGGCCGTTACATCGGCAGAACTCGAGCCTATATTCAAGAGCATGGGCAAGGATACTACCGAGAAGAAGAACTACGACTGCCATGCCTGCGGTTACAGGTCGTGCAGAGAAATGGCTGTTGCTATTTACAGAGGCTTGAATGTTCCCGAGAACTGTATCGTTCATGCTAAAGCAAGAATGGCAGAGGATAACAAAATAATCCAGCAGAGACATGATTTCTTGTCACAGGTCACAAACAATTGCCTCGAAATATCAAACAAGCTCAAATCCGAGGCAGACAGGATCTCAGACAATATCAAGAATGTTGACGGTATCTCAAAGACAAACGAGGACTTCGTCAGCCAGCTCAACGACCTTATTTCTGCTCTTATCACTGTATGCGAGTCGAGCGAGGACGGCATAAGTCAGGGCGATGTAGGTCAGATCATCGAGATACTGAAATCCATTAAGGACGTATTCAGTAAGTTCAGTAAGAATATCGACATGACAAACTCCAACAATGAGGAAGTCAGCACGAATGTTACCGAGATCAACACCCTTATTATCAGCATCAACGACGAGCTCAGCAAGGTAAACAAGTGATACTGATATAGAAGCTTGTATGTATTATCGGGGGAAAACTTTTTAAGCTTCCTCTATGACCCGATAGGTTTCTATCGGGTCATAGCTGCTTTAGCAGTATTAGTGGAAAGCTTTGTGCCAACAGCACCCCGTACCCTGCACTGCGGGGAGTCACCCCGAATCCCCTTTCAAAGACTTTAATTTGAAATTTTATCCCCATATAGCACCACCTTAGTTATGAAAGACCGCAGGTCTTTACGGGTGCTATATGGGGATAAAAATTAAGCTGACACTCAGAAATGAATAGAGGGAAGCTCTTCTCAAAAGAACTTCCCTCTATAAATCGCATAAACTGCTTTATGAGTACAGTGAAAACTGCATTATCATGTTTGTTTTTTGACACGGTGCACATTATCAGCTCTGACAGCAAGGTAGAGCTTTCCAATAAGAAAGGCAAGCACATCTGCCGTCGTCGAAGCAATACGCATTGCAAGCGTGAAAAGCATTACCTTGTCCGCAAAGGTGTCGCCGCTGACGTATATCATCACGGCTTCACGTATGCCTATTCCGCCCGGAGCTCCCGGGGTGACAAAGCCGATTATCCACGCAAACATGAACGCTCCCGTAAGCGTGAGAGTCTCACCGATACCTGCGTCCGAGCCGAGCACCAGTCTCATGCAGATGAAATACGACATGGACGAGACGAAATTCTGTCCGAAGTAGTACAGCACTCCAAGCGCAAGTAACCTTCTGTTTCCCGGGCGGAATGCCTTGCTGTAACGCATGAGGTAGGACTTTATCTTGTCGCTGGATTTCCATTTCAGAATGATGACAGCAATTATCAGCAGAGCAATGCCGGCTCCGCCGATGATGAGCATATTGCGCCCGTACTTCCCGAGCAGCTCCGCTAACTTTGAGCCGAGCAGAAGCGCGGAGATAACTCCCGTTGAGAGCACACTGAAAAATATGTCAAGTATCGTCGCGCAGGCAACATCAACATGGCTTATGTTCATATCAGCCGCAAGCTGATTGCGCCCTATATACTGAAAGACATTGCCCGGGATATACTTGTAGATGTTGGAATTAGTATATACGGGCATTGCCTCCGAAAAAGGTATCTTTCTGCCCGAGAGCGACTGAATGAATATCAGCCACGGTATACACCCGAATGTGATAACGGCGGTCTGGACGGTTATGCTTACTCCGAGCGCAGAAAGCAGCGGTCGGCTGCCGAATTGCGAGAAGTCGATGTCCATGCTCAGTATCTTGCGGATTATCAGCAGAACTGCGCCGATAGTGAGCAGATTGCCCAGCAGCTTTAGTTTTTTCTTCATTTCTTACTGTCCCGTATCTTCAGAATAAGCTCCGCGAGTGCGGCGGAGTCGCCCATTTTCACGAAATAGACGTCCTTGTCCCCACTGCTGAAAAGCTCATGGTTTGCGGCGTTTTCACCGAGTATCATCGGCTTTTTCATAGCGCGGTAGATGTAGGTCTTGCCTGCGATAGTGCGCTTCGCCTTCATTATCGAGTCATTGAAGTGTCCGCCGAGGCAGAGGTCAGCCTGCGCTATCTTCTCCGCAAGCTTGTCCTGCGGGAGCCAGTTGATGTACTCGGTTATCTTCTCGCCCTTGCGGACATGGTCCCCGAGCGGTCCGACAAATATGAAGTGCAGGTCCTTTTCGTTTTCAAGCCTTCCGATAGCGTCGAGTATAACATCAACTCCCTGCAATGGCAGGACACTGCCGAAATACAGGACGGTGAACCTGTCATTGCTCCCCTGCTTCTCACGCGGATAGTAAATAGACGTATCGGCTTCAAGGTAGAGCGTGCTCATTTTTTCCTGCGGATAGCCGAACTCCTCGCAGAAATACATCCCGTGTGCGTTGGTATCGCAGATGCACAGGTCAGCCTTGCGTATGGTCTTTGTGTCGATACGCTTTATCAGCCTGCCGATGAGCGAATGCGGCTTGAATTTCCTTCTGTCGAAGCAGAGCGTATCATACATCGAGATGAAGAAGTCGATAACGAGCGGCTTCTTTTTCAGCTTTCGCGGAAAGAGCGGCAGTACGAGCTGCGGTGCAAAGCCGACAAATATCACGTCGAGATCGTCCGTTTTCGTGCCGAGCAGCTTCTTGTACACGTACAGCAGCCGCTTCGGATAGCTCTTGCTCGGAGAGACAATCTCCGTGACCTTATTGCCGTTGGAGCGCAGTATCCTGAGCTCCTGCGTGAGTCTGAGATAGTCCGCGTTTTTAGTCGCCACATAGAGCACACGCTTGTTTTTTATGTCATTTATAGATCTCAACATCTTTATAATTCTCGCTGTTTTCGGGCTTGCAGTCCTGCTTTCTCACTCTGTACTGAATGTCCTCGATAAGCTTTCGGTTTGCAGCAATGGTATCTCCGAGGAAGCCGATAGTAAGCGTCTGGAATCCCATCATTGCAAGTATTGCCATGAGGATAAGGGACTGGATATGTCCGTCGCCCTCGCCCATTATCATGAGCACGAGGAAGCGTATGCCGAGGACAGCGGCAAGAAGGAGTCCGATAAGTCCGAGCGTAACAAAGAATTTGAGCGGACGGTACATTACAAATGAACGTGTGATGACCGTCGCAGAGCGCTTCATGTATCTCCACATACTCGAGAAAAGTCGTGAGGGACGTGTCTCGGGATTTGTTCTTATCGGTACAGATGTCATTGCAATCCTGTTCTGACCTGCCTGAATTATCGTCTCAAGCGTGTAGGTATAGGCGTTAACAACGTTCATCTGGAGTGCCGCGTCACGCGAATATGCGCGGAATCCGCTCGGAGCGTCGGGGATAGTCGAGCCCGAAGCCTTTCTTACTACCCAGCTTCCGAGGTGCTGGAACTTCTTTTTCTTCCATGAGAAGTGCTCGGTCTGGTCGATAGGTCTTTCACCGATGACGATGTCCGCCTTCTTCTCGATGATAGGACGGACGAGCTTCTCGATATCCTCACCGCAGTACTGGTTATCCGCATCTGTGTTTACGATAATATCTGCGCCGAGGTGGAGACAGGCATCAAGTCCTGCCATAAAGCCCTTTGCAAGTCCCTTGTTCTGCTTGAACGACATGATATGGTGGAAGCCGAGCTCCCTTGCCTTCTGCACGGTGTTATCGCGGCTGCCGTCGTTGATAACGAGGTACTCAATGGTGTCTATCCCGTCAATATGACGCGGAAGGTCATTGTACGCAAGCTCAAGGGTCTCCTCCTCGTTGTAGCATGGGATCTGAATTATCAGTTTCATTTGTTAAGCACCAACCTTTTCTTCTATTTTTACCTGATAAACGGTCATTATTACATTTTTGGCGACATTGAGGCGCCATTCTTGATCGGAGCGCTCCTCACGGACATTCACGTCAAACGATACCGAGACGCGCTCGCCCAGCTCAACATCATACGGATGTATGGACTTTGTTCTCACAACTCCCGTATTATCGCTGAAC
The DNA here is from genome assembly GCA_900319195.1 of uncultured Ruminococcus sp. GTDB lineage: Bacteria > Bacillota > Clostridia > Oscillospirales > Ruminococcaceae > Ruminococcus. The sequence goes on from ONNL01000052.1 coordinate 7,562, forward strand.
ACGAGCAGTGCTATCTGGTCGCGTCTTTTAGCTGTACCGAAGTCGTCAAACTCAATATCATATGTAACTGTATATTCACCCGCGTCCGCCTCCATAGGCAGATTTGCGATGAGTGCGCCCTGTCGTCCGTCCGATGTGTATGTGCCCTCGTCCCAGTTCGTTATTCCCGTACAGAGCGTGCCGTACATTGTCGCAGGGAGCGTGAGGACATACGAAGGCTCGTCCTTCATTCTCTGCCATACGGTAACATCACCGCGCGAGCAGATTATGTCATATTTTCCGAACATATCATTCTCCCACGGCTCGATATGCTTGTCCGTGATGACTATGTCGGAATCAGCAGCGGAAATGCTGTCCATAGGCTTGAATCTTATCGGAATATCCCAGAGTCCGAATTGCATCAGCTCATAGCTGAGCATATTTTCAAGGGTTATCTTTTCGGGGTCCTGATAGTAGACCACTTCCCTATTTGCGTCCTTATCCATATGCGAAATAATGTCATTTGCGATATTCTGATAATTAAGGTGGACCCTATTCAGAGGGACTATATAATCGTCTGTGAATGCCGTGGCAGTCATGAAGAACACAACTCCCATTCCTGCTGCTATTGCCGAGAGCAGCACAGACAGGATATGACGGATATTGCTGTTCCTACCGTAGAAATATCTGACAGTGATTGCAATTGCCGAGATAACAAGTCCCGTGAAGAATACGGGGAATGCAACAGAGCTTGCGTCAAGCTTCATGCCGTCAAACGCCCATGAAAGACCTGTTATCGAGACGATGTTGTTGCCCTGAACTCTCGGCATCATTCGCTCTGCCATAACTCCCGCAGCCTTTGCAAGAGCAAGGTAAGCAGCACCGACCATTACGGGCTCCCATATATGTATCTTCTCCTTTGTGAGCTGCATAACTGCGATAGCTGTCATAGGTCCGAAGATGTATTCAGTGTATCTTCCGTAGAAGAGGTTGTCCATTCTGATGATATTGACAAAGGTTATGCAGGAAATAGCAAGCTGTGCGATGTATGCGAGCAGAATGAACATCAGCACATACAGCACCGCGTCCTGCTCCATAAGCTTGCGGCTGTGTATCTTTCCGATAAGCTTTCTCACGGCGGCCCAAATAAAGAGTCCACCCATCATGAGAGTGGTCGAGACCATGTAGAAGCTCTGACCGATGCCCAGCTTGATGACGTTCTTTATTCCCTGTGCCGAGAGCAGAAGGTCAAGATTTCCCATCTGCGAGCCCATTGTATTCGGCACCTCTCCCGAGCCTGCTGAAGCCTTGTAGGGTGCTCCGTCAAGCCAGAGGTTTGAGTAGAAGTAATCCTTGATAACGAGGAAGAGTGCTCCCATAGCCGCAAGCAGTACCATGCAGCCTATGAAATGCTTCCACTTTATATGCTTTGTCAGCGTCATGAGGAACATCAGAAGCGCCGCGGCACAGATAACGCCGAGCGTGCGCATATGTATCATCAGCATATAGCCGAGCAGAAGGGTGAAAACATACAGATACAGCGGCTTGCGCGTTTTGCCGTATGAAGCCATTGCCCATACCGCCGCCGCAAAGGTCACTGCAAGTGCTGTCTCATACATTCCCGTATATCCGTAGGTTATGTAGCTCGTGTAGAGCGACACCGCACAGGATATCATCATGCAGAGGTAACGCGGTCTGTCCTCATAAAGCCGCCTGAGCGTCAGGTAGATGAACACATCAAACAGGCAGAAGAAAAGTGCATTCGTCACTGTTATCGCCTGATAAACGTGCTCCGCGGAGTCGGCTATCATAAAAATGGGAAGGTATATCATCGAACCGCCGAAGGAATAGTATCCCACGTGACTGATAACGTCCGACCAGTCAAGTCCGAGCAGATACGCGGCATTTGCAATGCTTCCGTATTCGTCCGCAAGGATTATCGGCATTTCTATTCCCTTCACCCTGAAAATATGTCCGCAGAATACCAGCACCAGTGTTATCGGAAACAGTATCCTGCTTATTATTTTTTCGGTATCACGGGGCTTTGCGGCAGTTTTGCTCTTAGTCCGTATCATTTCTGCTCCTTTGCTTTCGGATAATTACCGTATTCGCTCATGCGTTTCTTGCGTCAATTTTCTCGAAGAATGTCCTGTATCTTTCTGTTATGACGTTCCAGTCGAAGTGCTCGGTAACGTACTTCTTGCCGTTTTCGCCCATCTGTGCGGCAATATCCTTGTTTTTCAGGAAATGATCCACACAGCCCTCAAACTCAAAGTAATCGTCGAAGAAGAGTCCGCCCTGGGATTCACGGCAGAAATTCTTTGTGACATCGCACTTCTCGTGTACGAGCACAGGTCGTCCGCAGAGCCAGCTCTCCATGATAACGAGCGAGAAGCTCTCGTTTTTCGACGGCTGACAGAGAAATTCTGCCGCACCCGTCGCGTTGTACTTATCCTGCCTGTCGATGAAGCCGAGGTCTGTGACATACTTCCTTGCAGAAGCAGGTATCTCTATCTCGCCGCCGCCTATGAGCACAAGTCGGAGGTCGGAGGGATTGCGCTTTTTGTATTCACCGAAGTATTTGAGGAGCGTGTGAACATTCTTGCCCACGTCCTTGCGTCCGGCATAGATGATGAACGGCTCCTTGATGCCGAACTTCTTCCTGAATGCCTCGGGGTCGGTCTTAAGGTCAATGTCCATGCCTATGCCCATTACTATCTTCTCGATATTCTCCGTAGCATAGACCTTTTCGGTCAGCTCAAGCTCGGGCCGAGCATTGAATATCATTCCTGCTACCTGAGAATACATCTTGCGGAAAATGCTCATATAGATGTATGCCTCATTGTGAAAGCATGGTATCATGACAGCCTTTTCGGGACAAGCCTTTACCCCGTAATATGTCGTTCCGAACATATACGGGATATACACGAATGCTGTATACTCGTCCTTATGCGTGCTGATATAGTCATAGAGGTCGGGACTGTTTATCATCTCGGTGATGAAGGTCTTTTCCTCATCCTTTGAGGGCATAGTGCCGTTCATGAGCTTGAGGTTGACCTCGTCGAATGCCTTGGTATCGCGCTTTCTCACCTTGAATCGCCTTACGGGGACTCCAAGTACGATCTCCGTACCCTCGGGATAGTAATCCTCGCTCCAGTCGCTTACAAATTCGCGCACACAGGTCGTGAGTATCTCCACGTCCATGCCTGCGGCTTTAAGGTGCTTTGTGACCTCGCGCGTTTCCATTTCCGCGCCGCCGGGTATCTTTTCCGCATACCACGGGATAACAAATGCTATTTTCTTCATTTCACATCTCCGGAAATAAAATTACTCAGCTGACGGGCAAACAGCGCCTTTATCTTCTCATAGGTGAAGTCCTCGAGGCGCTTTTTCTGTCCGTCTGTCATTTTCTGTCTCAGACTGCTGTCACTTACAACCCTGTCTATAAGCAGTGCAAGCTCAGCAGGATCCTTGCTGTCAACGACTATACCGCTTCCGCCGAGAGTCCACGGCACAGCACAGCTCTTATATGCGATAACGGGCACTCCGAAGTACATCGCCTCAACGAGCGGTACACAGAAGCCCTCGTGCTCGCTCATGCAGAGGAACACGTCCGCAACGTGATAATACGCCAGTATCTCAGGAAATTTGATGTGTCCTGTAAAAATGACATCTTCAAGTCCGAGGGCGCTCACGTACTTTTTCAGCCTGTTGCAGTATTTTTCCATTCCGCCGTATGAACCCACGAGGATAAGTCTCGATTTCGGGTTTACGTGCTTTTTGTAATAGCAGAATGCGGAAATAATATCCTGCTGTTTTTTATTCGGAGCTATCCTGCCGACAAAGATTATGTTCGTCCAGCCGTCGCCGCTGTACTTCTTGATTATCGAAGCATCGGGCTTTGTCTCATAGTCCTTGAAGGGAATGAGTATCGGGCGGACATCTATCGGGCATTCAAAGCCTGCGTCGATAAGGTCCTGCTTGTTGAACTCGGAATCCGCCATGCAGTAGTCCACCTTGCCTGCAAGGTGTCTGAGTCCGTCAAGACCGTACTGTGCATTTGTAGCCGCCTCCGCGTTGTAGCCGTCGAAGAAATGGGGCGGAGTGATATTATGGTATATCATCAGCTTGCGGCACTTATAATTTTCAAGTGAATAATTTAGCTTCGAGCCTGTTGACATATGGTAGATGATGTAGTCATCCTCGGAAATATCGGGCATACCTCCGCAGAGGTCGCTTGCCGTACCCTTGGGGAGTCTCTGGTCAACAGCCTCGGCATAAATCTCCGTCTCATAGCCGAGCTCGCACATTGCCCTCTGGAGCGCAACGGTATCGTTTCCGACAGCGTCACCGAATGCAAGAGTCGGAAGGAACTGTACTATCTTCATTTCTATCCTCCGCTCAGACCTTTTCCCTCAGAGCCTTGTTCTCTTCGGCAAGAGCATTGAGCTTCTTCCTGAGAGCGTCCGTCTCCCTGCGGTATTCGTCCTGTCTGAGCTCGAGCATCTCTATCCTCTGTGTGAGCTCATCTATGCCGTTTCCGCCGCTGACATAGCTGCCGAGCTGACGGACAGCGTTTGAGGTGTGGTAGTTCACTGCATTCTGCTCGGTAACAAGCGGTACGATATAGAATTTCAGAAGCTTTCTTATTACCTTCTTGATAAATACAGTAACGGGATTTCCCGTGAGCTGCTTATACGGCTCAAGCTGATTGCGTGCACCGAGGTAATCCATGCTCTGCTTGAGAAGCGCAGGAGAAAACTCCACGTCACTTGCAGCAGTTTCCTTATCGAAGGGCACGTCCTCAAATGAAAGCATTGAGGAGTCAAGTCCCTTGCTCTTTATCTCGGCGCGTATCTGCTCCATTATCTCATCAACATTGATCACATTGTTTTCAGGCATATCCTTTGCCGCTCTGCTTATTCAGCTTTTGCGGCCGCCTCCTCTCCCGATACTTTTTTGCTTATAAGCTCTTTATACTTCTTTTCATCTATGAATATTGAATTTATACCCGTGAAGGCAAATTCGATATATCCCTTGCTCTTTACATATTCAAGGAGCTCGTTGTCCTTTATTCCTGCCGTGAGCTCTGTTGAATACGGTATCATCTCGATTATCATGAAGAGCGGACGCATCCTCTCAAAGTCTATGCTGTCGAGAATTTCCTTTTCAAGTCCCTCAATATCGAGGTTCATGATGACAGGAGCCTTTCCGCCAAGGTACTTGTCAACAATATCCCCGACCGTTATGGTCTCTACATCAATGGTCTCAAGCAGCTTTGCCTCGGGATTCGCCGCAAGTATCTCATCAACGCTTCCTATCTTTGAAAGTCCGTCAAGGTTGAGAACATTGAACGGTATCTTGTCGCCGGAATGTCCGGTAATGCAGTTGTTGAGCACTACATCGCCGCTTCGCTTGCTTTTGAGCTCGGGGATAAGAGTGCAGTTTGCCTCGACGAGCACTCCCCTTGCACCCTGCTCATAGAAGAAGTAGGTGTTGCTCATATCTATCGGGCGATTCGCTCCGAGGTCAAGGTAGGTGCACTCATTTATCGGGATACCGAGCATTATGAGCGCATAGAACATTATAACGTCCTCGCCTGCCTGCGAATACGTTTTCTTATTGAACGGACTCTCGTTCCTTGTAACTATCCCATTCATACGAAGAGCGTTGTACATATATTCCACCTTTTCATCACGTCCGCGCATCTCAGCCTCATTTTTGTCAAGGCGCTTTTCCGTATTCGCCTTGAAAGCCTCGACTATATCCGTGCGCTTTTCTATCCTGCCGAATCTCTCAGCATTGCCGCTGTTTGAAGCCTCAAGGAGTCCGCGCATTTCTATCTGTGCGGCACCGACCTTATTATCGACCTCGGGCGTTATCTTAGCTTCGACGGTATTTATTCGGGTGTCGGTATTGCCTGCCCTTCCCTCAAGCTCGTTTATCCTCGCCTGCATAATATCCATTTTCTCGTAAAGGTCGCAGAGCATTCTGTTCTTTATCTTTGAGTAGACGCTCGGCTTCTTCTGTTCACTCATTTGCTTCTCTCCTTACAAGTTCGTTTCCGTCCACATTCCAGACTGTTTTGAGACGGCACACACCGATGTCCCTCACGTCAGAGGTCACCACGAATGAGCACACCCTTCGTATGTCGTCATACATACGTCCGTCATCGGAATGCACAGCAACATCGAGGAAGTAGTTCCCCGGAAGCAGACTGTTCATGACCTTGACAGTCACCGTGCCGCTGTCATGAAGCTCGGCAAAGTGTCCGCTTTCTATCTCTATATTCGTACCGTAGCAGTGAAGGCTGTCCTCGCGGAAGATACCTATTCCGAAGTTGCCCTTGAGTTCCTTCCTGTGCGACTTGTAATCCATGCGGATAAATATCTCGTCCTCAGTATCAAAGACATATTTTTTATTGCCGTCCCTGTCGAGCAGTCTGACATCTGTGAATTCAGCCTGTCCCTCACCCATACGGATAGCAGTTTTATGGCAGAAAGCAGGGAGCTCCGCCTCAGCGTGAGCCTTTTCCTCGCTTATCTTCTTTTTCTTCTCCTCGTCCTCCTGCTCACGCTTCTCCGTTTCATGAGTGTGAGTCTTTTCGAGCTGTTCGATACGCTTGAGCTCCATGCTCTTGAGGTAAAGCTCGTGCACTATCTTCGGAGTGCCGCTCTCACGGATAAGTCCCTCGTCTATCCAGTAGGACGTATCGCATATCTGCTCTATCTGTCCGAGAGAGTGCGAAACGATAACGATAGTCGTGCCGTTTGCCTTTATCTCGCGGAGCTTATCAAAGCACTTCTTCTGGAAGTTCGCATCACCTACGGCAAGTATCTCGTCGATGAGGAGAATATCCGCATCCACGTTTATCGCAACAGAAAAAGCAAGGCGCATATACATTCCCGAGGAATACGTCCTTACGGGGTTGTCGATGAACTCCTCAAGCTCGGAAAATTCAACGATGTCGTCAAGTCTGCGGTCTATCTCCTTTTTGGTGAGACCGAAAATAGCGGCATTCGTGTAGATGTTCTCGCGTCCGCTCATATCGGGGTGGAATCCTGCACCGAGCTCGATAAGGCTCGAAACACGTCCGCTCATTTCTATTGTGCCCTCGTCGGGATAGAGTATCCTCGTGAGCAGCTTGAGCGTCGTGCTCTTGCCGCAGCCGTTATGACCGACAAGTCCGATAGCTTCGCCCTTTTTTACGTTGAAGGAGATGCCTCTCAGCACCCATCTGTCCTCATAGTGACTTCTGTTGCGGAAGAGTATCCTGTCCTTGAGGTCGTTGCTCTTATCGTAGTATATCTTGAATTTCTTCTTTACGTTTTTAACTTCAATAGCGTTTTCCCTGTCCATTACATTACCTCCGCAAAGTGTCTTTTAAGCTTTGAAAAGACAAATTCGCCCAGCACGAGCATGATAATGCCGAACGCGACCGCTATCATCAGCGTCGAGAATTTCGGTACCCTCGCATAGTAGAGCACATCTCTGTACGCTTCAATTACCGATGTCATTGGATTTATATAGAAGAGCTTCCTTATCCTCTCATTCTGTATCGTCTCAATGGGATAGAGTACGGGAGTGAGATATATCCAAGCCATAGTGATGATGCCGAGGATATGCTCCATATCTCTGAAAAATACCGTTACAGCGGAGAAGAGCAGTGCAAGACCGAGCGCCATTACATACTCGACCACCCATATTACAGGCAGTGTCAGCAGCGCTATGAAGTTTATCTGCACGTCCGAGAATACCACCGAGAATGCAAGGACTATGAAGATGATTATGAAGGTGAGCAGCATATTCACAAAGCAGCTCGTCACGTATGATATCGGTATGACCTCGCGCGGAAAGTATATCTTCGTGACGAGGTTTTTCGCCGCATTTATCGAATTTGCTCCGCCCTGTATAGATGCGGAAAAGAATATCCACGGCACAAGTGCCACGAACAGGTAGAGATAGTATTTTTCGATAGGACTTTTCAGTATGAACGAAAATGCTATCGTATATACGATGAGCTGAAACAGAGGATTGATAAATGTCCAAAGGAAGCCGAGAACAGAGCCTTTATAGCGTCCGCGGAGATCCTTTCTGACGAGCGAGAATATCATTTCTCTGTAATCATACAATTCTTTTATCGTAGTCATTTAAAGCTCCTTAAACCAACAAAAATTGCATATGCAGTATCATTTAATTATATCATGAGAGCCAATATATGTCAAGTAGCATAATCACCGAATTTGAATAGCACAAAGGATTTATTTTATCGTTTATTATCGTAATATGGCGGTTTTCGGTCAGTCGGCACAAAAAATCACCCGTACTGATGTGTACGGGTGATGTATTCACGGGTCCTGCTTATAGGTCTCCTCGAGCCACTTTATCATTTCACCGAAACCCTCTTCATTTCTCTCAAATTCAGCCTCATGCTCAATCTCAGCCTTATCGGAGCACAGTCTGCCGTGCCATGTCACTATCCTGAACCTATCGCCGTAGAATATCCTGTAAGCGAAATTGTCCTTGCTGCCCGAAAAGTCGTTCCCGCAGTCAAAATAGTGATATTTCGGTATCTCGAAGATTTCCGATACGCTCAATTCGTTTCAGCCTCCCTTTCAAAGAAATCAATTGCTTGTGCAAGGTCGTTATAGACCGCGCTCAGAAGCGGCTCCACCTCGTCATCGGGCGGAGTGAGGTCGGGTATCATTATCGCCATGCAGCCTGCCGAATGTGCCGACTTTATGCCGTTCGGTGAGTCCTCAAACGCCGCGCACTGCTGCGGAGGGAGTCCGAGCTCATGTGCTGCCGTGAGGTATATCTCGGGGTCGGGCTTGCCGTTTGTGACCATATCGCCGCAGATAACAGCGTCGAAGTAATCCGCCGCACAGATGATCTTCAGGTACATTTCAGTCCTCTCGCGCGGAGTGGCAGTCGCAACTGCGATACGGCGGTCAGTCCTTTTAAGATAGCCGAGCAGCTCAAAGAGACCGCTCTTGACCTCAATGCCGTTTTCAGCGATATACGCATTCATGAGCTCCGTCCTGTGTGCCCTCACATCTTCGCTCGGGAAGTCCTCACCGAAAAAGCCTTTCAGCTTAGGTATGGAATATTTCCTCGCAAGACTGCGGATAGCATAGACGTGCTCCTCCTTCATATCATAGCCGAAATCAGCCGCGGACTGTATCCAGAACCTCACATAGAGCTTTTCGGTATCTATCATCAGTCCGTCCATGTCAAAGACTGCGCCTTTTATCATAGTCTGCTCCTTACCAGTTTATCATCCAGTTATACATACCCTCATACTGCTTTGCGGAACTGTTCCACGAGAAATCGGTCTCCATGCCGCGCTTGACCATTTCGTCCCATGCCTTGCGGTCGTCATAGTATACCTGCTTGGAGTAATTGATCGCGCCAAGCATTTCGTCGCCGTTGTAGTTTGCAAACGAGAAGCCCGTGCCGCTGTTCTCAAATCTGTTATACGGCTCGACTGTGTCCTTGAGCCCGCCTGTCTCACGTACTATCGGCACTGTACCATAGCGGAGAGCGATGAGCTGAGTGAGTCCGCACGGCTCGAAGAGCGAGGGCATGAGCACTGTATCAGCCGCCGCATAGAGCTTGTGTGCAAGGTCGTCCGAGTAGTAGATGTTAGCGGAAACTCTCTCGGGATACTTCCACTGATAGTGCTTGAAAACGTTCTCGTATCTCGGGTCGCCCGTACCGACTACCACAAACTGAGTATTCTCGTCGCAGATACGCTCTATCGCGTAATTCACGAGGTCAAGACCCTTCTGGTCGGTGAGACGCGAGATAATGCATATCATGTATTTATCCCTGTCAACAGGCAGTCCGAGCTGTTCCTGAAGCTTTTCCTTGTTTACAGCCTTCTGCTCCTTGAAATTGCCCGAGTTGAAGTTTGCGTATATCTTCTTATCCGTCTGCGGATCGTATACATTGTAGTCGATACCGTTCACGATACCGCGGAGCGAAGCCGCACGCGCCCTGAGAAGTCCGTCGAGCTGTTCGCCATAGAATGGCATTTTTATCTCCTCGGCATAGTTCTCGCTTACCGTGGTTATATAGTCCGCGTAGACAAGTCCGCCCTTGAGCATATTCGCATTTCTGTTGAATTCAAGCTTGTCGGGAGTGAACATATAATCGGGGAGATTTGTATTATACTTGAATGTGTCGATGTTCCAAACGCCCTGAAATTTGAGATTGTGGATAGTCATTATAGTCTTTGTCGAGCTGTAGAAGGGATTCGTCGCAAATGCCGTATGGAGAAATACGGGGATAAGCGCCGACTGCCAGTCATGACAGTGGATAATGTCGGGGCGGAATCCAATGACGGGCATTATAGCCAGTACAGCCTTACAGAAGAAGGTGAAGCGCTCGATGTCCCACCTTACGTCCGATGAATAGGGTGAATCGCACTTGAAGTAATATTCATTGTCAACGAAATAGTACTTTATCCCATCGAATTCATATTCCATTATTCCGACATGGGAGCCCACAGGTCTCTTGCCGTAGTCCATATAGAAGTGCTGAACGTACTTGAACTGTCCCCTGTATTTTTCGGGAATGCAGGTATAGTACGGAATGATAACTCTGACATCGTATTCCTTTTTGTCGAGGTACTGAGGCAGTGAACCGACAACGTCGGCAAGTCCGCCTGTTTTTATGAAGGGAACGCATTCTGATGCTGCAAATAAAATATTTTTCATGTCATCTGCTCCTTTATCGGAAAATGTGGTCATATGACTACTTATAAATATTATACACTATTTTTTCGTTCCAGTCAATACGATTTTTATAAATTGCGACGATTTTTTAATCAACTGTCCCAAAGCGAACGATAGCCGCTGCCGACAGCCTTTCAGACGCTTTCGCGGTGAGCCTTCCGGGAAGATCTTCACTCTGTTCCATTTGTAAGCCTTAATTCAAAATTCCGCCTGACAGGGTACACATTCAAACAATGCCTTTTGCTCACAGAAGGAGCGTACCCTGTCAGGCGGAATTTTCAGTTTAGGGTGCCTCTAAAAACCTGTTTGGTTAAGGAAAAATCAGATACAGTGCATAGCTGATTTTTTCCGGAAGAGGTTTTTAGAGGTGCCCTTTAAAGTCTTTGAAATGGGTTTCGGGGTGACTCCCTGCAGTGCAGGGTGCGGGTGTCCGGTGGACACCTCTGCGAAGCAGAAGCACCGACCGAGCCGACAGGCGAGACGATGTCC
>ONNL01000151.1 GCA_900319195.1 uncultured Ruminococcus sp.
AGGGAGATAAAACAGTGCGGTAAGGAACTCTTCCTGTGCTATTACAGTAAGAACCCGACGGTAATGGTGGAGTGCGGTTTCCTATCAAATCCCGAGGAGGCTGCCCGCCTTAATACCGAGGACTATCAGGGAAAGGTCGCGTTTACTATCTTTTCGGGTATCACCGATTTCATCAATAGAAAATCCAAATAACTTATGATTAGCATATATCGAGGGAAAGCCTTTTGAGACAGAGGGTACGGGGTGCTGTTGGCACAAAGCTTTCCTCAGAAGGTTTCCCCCGAGTAATCTCATATCAAGCAACGGCAGTTTTTTTGAGAGCCGCTGAGCTGTGGCGGGTTTTGTTGACGAGTATAGTAAGGGCGGTGAGCATTATGATGAACAATCCCTGCATAGCGAAGGCTGTGAGCAGACCCGAGGCCGTGCACTTGACTCCGCCGATAAGCATATCCGAGACGCGAATATTCCAGTATGCAGGCAGGAACTTTGAAACAGCTATTACCTCGTCGCTGAGCAGTGAGGGGTCGATGAAGCCTCCGCAGAGGAAGCTCATTCCGAGACCGAGCACCTGTGTCATGAGGTTGAGAAGATTCTCGCTCAGACCGAATGCCGACAGCAGCGATGCCAGCAGTGCTGAGATGACAAGAAAGATGAGGATATTCAGCAGACCGAGCCACTGTATTCCCGAGAGTCCTCCGCAGAGAATGAACCCGAAAGCTATGAATATCAGCCACAGTCCGAGCACGAAAACCATGCTTGCCGCGAGCACCTGCATAGAGTATGACATACTCCTCATGCACGAGCTGTTTATGCGCTGGCGGATCTCCTTCCTGTTCATTACCATGAGCACCATTCCGAGCACGGTAACGATTATTGAAATTGAGATATACGGGATATAGCGCCAGTAGAATGTGTATTTGTTGCCGTACCAGCTCTTCTTTTCTGACTGAGACATATTTACCTCAGTCTCCTCGCTCATAAGCTCTGCAGTTTTCTCAGTGGCTTCGTCGGTAGAAATGCCTGTGATCTGCATTGCATTCACCGATGAAACATACTCGTCGAGATACTGCTCCATGCGGACAGCCGCGTAGCTTTCGTGCATACGGTAGGTGCTGAACAGCTCCTCTGTCTCGCCTGCCTTGAGCTTTTCGGAATAGCCGTCCTCGATAACGAGAATGAAGTCTGCGCTCTCGTAGTAAAGAGCGTCGATTATAGCGTCTTTGTTATTTTTGACCTTGACGGTCTTGTTGTTCTTTGTAAGGAGCTCTGCAAGTGCACGGCTCTCCGCGGTATCGTCCTCGTCAAAGATACATATATCCATTTTTGACGTGGTGAAGCTCTTGGTGGTGTCGCCGTTATTTGTGAGCACGATAGTGAGCGTAAGGAAAATGCCGAGGTACATGAGTATCGTACCCTTCTTGCTCAGCATGAGCCTGATTATAAGCTTAAAGACTTGCATAGCTCTTCCTCCTTGTGAAAATGAGACCAACTGCTGTGAAAAATGCCGTCATTGCGAGCATTGTGACAATCTTTACCGTGAAGCGTCTGTAATCGCTGTAGATGTTCAGACAGTAGAGGCTGTCGGAAATTATAGTTGAGGGGTTAAGGGCGTTGAAGAACGGTATCTTCATCATTTTTTCCTTGATGTTCATTACCATGAGTCCGCTGAAGAAGCAGCTGAGCATTGAAACGCTCATTGAGAGACCGACCTTGAAATTCTCGCTCAGCCGTCCTATCGAGCCTATCATGAAGCCGATAGAGACTCCCACGCAGCCGCCTGCTATTGATGAGAGATATATAAGCGGAAGCCTTGCCCCAAGGTTTATTCTGAGGAAGAATTGCAGATAAGTCACACATATCGTCATGCATATCGACTGCAAAATGAAGCTTGCGGTAAGGCATGAGAGCAGACGCTTGCTCTTTGACGCGGGGGAGCAGCTTATCCTTGCTCCGAGCTGTGACATATTCGCCTGATTCTGCATGGTGATGTGAAGTCCCGTTATGCTGCCGTACATTGCCACCATTGCGATGAGGTTGTAGAAATACTGCACGAAGTTGTCGGTGTTGCCGTGTGTGAGCGGTATCTCCTTACAGGAGCTTACCTCCTCGGTGAGCGCCTTTACGACCTCCTGTGCCTTCTGCGGAGAGGTCATGAAAGCGTCCTTGATAATGCTCTCGCGGATGCGGTAGCTGTCGAGGAATGACCTGAGTATCGTCTGCTCATAGCCCTCCTTGCTGACGGTCATACTGAGCTTTTCGCCGCAGTATATAATGCCCTTGACCTTCTCGTCGCTGAGCATTTTCAGAGCGGTTTTTTCGTCGGTGAATTTTGCCGCGATGAAAGGCTCGTCACTGTTTTCTATGCTCTCGACAGTCGAGCGGAATGCGGAGTTTTCCTCCTCTGTGACTACTGCCACGGGAATCGCGCTGAACTTTGTCGTCTTTTCGTAAATGCCGCCGAATGCGACCTTGAACATAGTGCCGAGCGCGATAGGGAAGAGTATCAGCCAGAGTATTACGTCCTTGGTGCGCAGACCACTCAGCAGGTCGTATTTGAGATTGTGAAGAAGCATTGTCAGTCCTCCTTGTCCCTGAGAGCTTTTCCTGTTATTTCGAGGAATACGTCGTTGAGTGTCGGAAGCTCTGTGTAAACTCTACCGAAGCTGAGGTCGTGCTTTTTGAGCACATCGAGTATTGATATGAGGTTGTGGCGGCCGCCGGAACAGCTTACTGTGAGCTTTTCGCTGTTGTATGCGGCATTGTAAACGTGTTTCAGCTCGCTTATCTCGCCTCTCACATCGTCGGGCAGTTCAAATATCTCAATTGTCACGGTCTCGGTATTCTTTATCATGCGCTTGAGCTCGTCCTTAGTGCCCTCGGCGATCTTGTGACCGCTGTCCATTATCGCTATCCGTGTGCATATCTGCTCGACCTCCTCCATATAGTGAGAGGTGTAGATGACAGTTGCGCCGTTCTGATTGAGCTCTTGAATGCCCTCGAGGATACGGTTTCTGCTCTGAGGGTCAACGGCAACGGTAGGCTCGTCGAGGATTATGAGCTTCGGCTTGTGAGCGATACCGCAGGCGATATTGAGACGTCTGAGAAGTCCGCCCGAGAGCTTTTTCGGCTTTGACTTCACGAAGTCCGAAAGTCCAACGAATTTAACAGCGTCATCAACGCACTTCTTGCGCTCCGCCTTGTCGGTGATGTAGAGACCGCAGAAGTAATCAATATTTTCATATACTGTAAGCTCGTCGAATACTGCGACATTCTGCATAACAATGCCAATCTCGCGCTTGATGTCGTATGCGGAGGGGGACATCTTTTTGCCGAATACTTCGATCGTGCCTTTGTCGTGTGAGAGGAGCGAGAGCAGACAGTTTATTGTTGTGGTCTTACCCGAGCCGTTAGGACCGAGCAGACCGAAAATCTCGCCCTGTTTTATTTCAAGGTCAAGGTGGTCGAGGGCGATGAAATCGCCGTAGCGCTTGACGAGGTCGGTGATTTTAACTATTGTGTTTTCCATGGTGATACCTCCGTGAGTGCGTTTATTTGTCTTACTGTAATGATTATATCATGTATGTGGAAGAAATGTAAGTGTCCTGTGTCAGTTTGTGAATGTGATAAATGTCATATTTTGAACTGTAATTTTTATGACATCATGACCTCATTGATATAATGAGGACTTGCCTTGCGCAGAAACGGTTGACCCATAAATGCAGCACACAATGGGTTTCAAAAGGGGTGCGGGTGTCCGGTGGACGCTCAACGGAAGTGCCCTTGGGGTACACCTCTGCGAAGCAGAAGCACCGA
>ONNL01000137.1 GCA_900319195.1 uncultured Ruminococcus sp.
AGTCTTGACAGACTGAGAGTTTGTGGTATCATAGGCAAATGCGAACGCCATTATGCTGAATAACCACCTAAAATTTTGAATACCCAACTTTAGTTTAAAATTTTGTCCCTATATGGCACTACCTTTAGTTGTGTAAAATCGGTAGTTTGTATTAGTGCCATATAGGGACAAAATTTCAGATCAAAGTCTTTGAAAGAGGGATGGTGGGAAAAGCTCTCCTCAGAAAGCTTTCCCCCAAAAAACACCCGTCAAGGTTCATCTCTTAATGAAGTATTCCTCATACCAAACGAGGAAGGTATAGATAGTCCAGACCTTGCGCCAGTTATCCGAGTTTCCCTCGACATAATCGCTATAAATAGCCATGATCTCAGCAGGGTTAAAGAATTCGGCAGCGTAGTCCGAAGTGAATTTCGCGGTAACGTCGGCGTTATATCTCTCGTCCGCGAGCCAGATACGCACAGGGACGATAAATCCGAGCTTCTTACGGAAAGCGATCTCTTCGGGCAGCACCTTAGCCGCCGCAGTCCTGAATGCGACCTTATTGGTCTCGTCGTTGACCTTGAATCTCGACGGCATACGCGACGCAATATCGAAAATTCGGCGGTCGGTGAGCGGCATACGTACCTCGAGACCGCAGGCTGTACTCATCTTGTCAACGTTGAGGTAGATGTCGCCCTCGAGCCAGAGCCGGATATCGACGTCGGACATCTTCGTGAGCGGGTCAAGTCCCTCAGTCTCGTCGTAGATGTACTTCACGAGGTCGATAGGACGGACATTCTCATTATAATTGCGGAGGATACGCCATTTCTCGTCCTCCTTCATGATGTTGGTGTTGCCGACATAGAAGGTCTTGAGGTTTTCGCCGTAGCGCTCGGCATTGCGGTACATATTATAGCCGCCGAAAAACTCGTCAGCACCCTCGCCCGAATAGCAGAGCTTAGTGTGCTCAGCCGTCGAAATACAGCCAAGTGAGAACACTATCGCAGAAGCGTCACCGAGCGGCTGCTCCATGTTGTACATGACGTAGGGAACGATGTCGAAGAACTGCTGAGGCCGGATATTTGCGACGCTGTGCTCAACTCCGAGGAGCTGTGCAGTCTTTGCGGCAACACGGGACTCGTCGAAGCGCTCCTCGTCATAGCCGCAGGAATCCGCCCTTTTCGCGTCGCTCATTGCGAGCACGTAGGAGCTGTCCACGCCGCCCGAGAGAAAGGACTCAGCGACCTCGCCGTCCTCCTTCACCTCGGTCATGATCTGCTTGAGGGTGGAGTGGATCTCGTCCGCCCAGTCGTCGAGGGACTTGCTCTCGTCGGGTCTGAAGGTAGGAGCCCAGTAGCGGCAGATGTCGATTTTTCCGTCTTTAAATGACAGCCAGTGCCCGGGCATGAGCTTCTTGACGCCCTTGAAGAAGGTGTTCTCGCCGCCGACGTAGGTGAGCGTGAGATATATCTGGAGCATATCGCGGTCAAGTTCCTTTTTGAAGCCGTCCTGCTTCATGATGTCGCGGATATAGGTGCCGAAAAGCAGGCGGTTATCGTCGGTGAGGTAGTAGTAGAAGGGCTTTGTGCCGAAGTGGTCGCGGCAGCAGAATATCTCGTCGTCGGACTTTAAAGCGAAGGCGAACATACCGTAGAGGTGGTCGGGGACATCGTGTCCCCAAGCGTCATAAGCGGCGATAATAAGGGATTTTTCGCGTTCCTCACGAGACAGGGACGAATCTACGCCGAGCTCGGAGCAAAGGGATCTCCAGTTGCGGATGTGTCCGCGATATTCAAGTAATTCAGTCATAATGCACCTCAAAGTAAAAATTTATGCGCTGTTGTTCTAAGCAAAAATATCCTGACCGCAGAAGCAGTTGGACCGTAACGGCAGGGCACTAAGGGAGCCCATAGTGTGTCACATTTTTGAACAGGCAGTTCTGCGCAAGGCAGGTCTTACTGTGTCGATCACAGCTATCATTTATCAAAAAAGTTCGTCCGCAACATTCGGTCTGCTCATGAGCTTTCCGAGCTTTTCACGGACATCTCCGCCATTGAACAGAACATCATAGAGCTGCTCGGTTATCGGCATCTCAACTCCGACCTTCTTCGCTAAAGCATATGCAGCCTTACAGCAGAAATATCCCTCGACTGTACCGACCTGCTTTACCGCGTCATCGGGCGAAACTCCCTGTCCTATGAGGATACCGGCGCGTCGGTTGCGGCTGTGCATACTCGTGCAGGTCACGATGAGGTCGCCAATGCCCGTAAGTCCCGTAAACGTGAGAGGATTCGCACCGCAAGCCTTTCCAAGCCGCGATATTTCGTGGATACCGCGTGTCATGAGCGCCGCCTTAGTGTTGTCACCATAGCCGAGACCGTCACAAATCCCTGCACAGAGCGCAATGATGTTCTTCAGCGCACCGCCCAGCTCGCACCCGATAACGTCGTCGTTGATATATATCCTCATGACCTCGTTGCTGAGCTGTGCCTGAACATACATCGCCGCCTCGGTATTTTTTGAAGCCGCCACGATAGTCGTCGGAATGCACCTTGCGACCTCCTCCGCGTGAGATGGTCCCGAGAGACAAACGATATTCTTCGAGTGTGTCTCCTCCTCGATGACCTCGCTGAGCGTCTTGAAGGTCACGTCCTCAAGACCCTTGCCCGTGTTGGCAATGATGGTGCTCTCGCTGATGTAGGGAGCCGCTTCCCTTGCAACGTCCCTGACAAAGCTCGAGGGAATGCCGAAAATAAGGAGCTCCGCGTCCTTTGCACACGAGATGTCGCTCGTCATAGCAATGGTCTCAGAAATAGGTACTCCCGGGAGCTTCTGTACGTGCTCGCCGTGCTTGCGGATGTCGTCTATCTCGGATTGGAATTTCGACCATACCGTTACCCTGTGCCTGCCCGTTCGCTCAGCCAAGAGAGCGATAGCAAGACCAAATCCGCCCGACCCGAGAATTACAATGTTTGCCATAAATATGCTCCTTTCTCAGATAGCTCCCGTATAGCCGGAGCTATATAATGTTATGAACAATAATCAGTCAACAGTCCTGTTGAACGAGAATTTAGGTTCGGACTCATCGCGGAGACGCTCGATATTAGGCATATGTCTCCAGATTATCATTGCCGTGATAGGCAGTGTGAGCACGAAATACAGGAAGCTGAGTCCGAACGAGCTTCCGCGTACTATCCATGCGAAGAGGAGTGCCGCGAGCGGACTGTAAGCCGCGCTGATGATAGACGAGAGTGAAACGTACCTCGTTATGCAGAGCACCGCGATGAAGATGATAAGCAGCGCGAGAGCCGCCTTGTAGTCGATAGCGAGGAAAGCCGAGAAGCCTGCGAGGACTCCCTTGCCGCCCTTAAACTCATAGTAGAGTGGGAAAACGTGTCCGAGGACAACGAAAAATCCTGCAATATAGCCGATATAATGGGTATCGCCGCCTGCGTGGACGAGGTGGCAGAGACCGCGTGCTATCCACACAGCCGCAACTCCCTTCAGGATGTCACCAATGAGAGTGAGCAGAGCACAGGTCTTTCCCGCGCATCTGAGCGTATTTGTGAGCCCTGCATTCTTACTGCCCATATCACGGATATCCCTGCCCGTCATGAGCTTCACAACGATTATCGAGAAGTTGATACTTCCCAGTAAATAGCTTATCACAGCGGTAATTAGAATAACAATCACAAACTTCATTTTTCGTTTCCTCCCCGCTCGCGCACGATGAATCTCACAGGTGTTCCCTCAAGACCGAAGGTCGAGCGTATCTGATTTTCAATATATCTCCTGTATGAAAAGTGGAAAAGGTCTGCTCTGTTGACGAAAACCACGAAGGTAGGCGGTTTTGTCGAGGGCTGCGTGATGTAGTATATCTTGAGCCTTCTGCCCTTGTCCGACGGCGGTTCGACTCTCGTTGTCGCGTAGGCGAGCACGTCGTTGAGCATTCCCGTTGAGATCCTCATGCAGTTCTGCTCGTTGGTGTACTTGATGAGCTCGAAGAGCTTGTCGAGGCGCTGTCCTGTTTTTGCCGAAATAAAGACAAACGGGACGTATGACATGAAGCTGAAGTCGTTCTCGAGCTTCTTGCGGAACTCGTTCATGGTGTTGGTGTCCTTTTCAACGATGTCCCACTTGTTGACCGCCACAACGCAAGCCTTGCCCTGTTCGTGAGCGTAGCCTGCGACCTTGCTGTCCTGTTCGGTGAAGCCCTGAGTCGCGTCTATCATGATAACGCAGACGTCAGCGCTGTCCACAGCCATATACGCCCTCAGCACGCTGAAATGCTCGATCTTCTCCGTGACCTTGGACTTCTTGCGAATGCCTGCGGTGTCCACAAAGACGAAGGTGCCGTGCTCGTTTACGACGGCGGTGTCCGTAGAATCGCGTGTAGTTCCCGCAATATCGGAGACTATCGCCCTGTTCTCACCCGAGATCTTATTGACGAGCGAGGACTTTCCAACATTTGGCTTGCCGATAACAGCCACACGAATGCTGTCGTCGTCCGCCGTTTTTTCCTCTTCCTTGGGGAGCTTGTCGAAGATAGCGTCGAGCAGGTCGCCCGTGCCGTGACCGTGAACGGACGAAACAGGGAACGGATCCCCGAGTCCGAGGTTGTAGAATTCGTAGAGCTCCATAGGCGGCTCACCGAGCGAATCCACCTTATTTACGGCAAGTATGACGGGTTTGCCGCTCTTGAGCAGGAGCTGTGAAACGGTGTAGTCGTCGCTCGTCACACCGCAGCGAATGTCCGTGAGGAAAACAACAACGTCCGCCGTTTCTACGGCAAGCTCGGACTGCGCCCTCATCTGAGAGAGGATAACGTCGTCGCTCTCAGGCTCGATACCGCCCGTATCCACGAGCATAAATTCGCGTCCGCGCCACTCGCACTTCGAGTAGATACGGTCACGGGTGACACCGGGAGTGTCCTCAACAATTGAGAGCCTCTTGCCGATGAGCTTGTTAAACAGCGTCGATTTGCCGACATTTGGGCGTCCGACGACTGCAACTATTGGGATAGACATTGTTCCCACTTCCTTTCATATTGCAGCTTTGATAATATATATAACTAATGTATGCAGCGGATAGAAGATGCAGAAGGACCACTGCGCGAATTTCGGGTGAGGCGAGTGCGCGGTATATCGCGGAAAATGTGGAAAATCAGTATCAGCGGAGCGCAGAATATCGCGGTCAATGACCCTTTTGTCACTCATCATACTCATTCACCCCGAGCATAGCGTCGAGCAGTTCAAAGCCGTCACTTGCCGTAAATACGGTCTTTATGCCGAGCTCGCGCTCAACGTCCCCGACGGTCATATCGTCGAGGAAAATGTCGGAATCCTTCTTCAGCATTGCCGACGAGAGCAGCAGCCGCTCCCCGAGGTCCTTGCCGCGAAGCTGGGCGATGAGGTCCTGAGCGGTGATAAGTCCCGTGACGGTGATAGTGTCCCCGAAGAAGTCGTTGCGTATGCGATAAACGTCTATTTTAAGCCCTTTGAAGTGTGCCTCCGCGTCCCTTGCGAGACCGCTTATCTGCTCGAAGGGAGCGTAGCCCGTGGCAATTGTAACATGGCGGTCATGCGGCTCCCAGTCAGCGAGGTCGAGAGCGCTCGCAAACTCGTCCATGAGGGAACGCAGCATTCCCACACCATTTTCATACTGGGAGTAGTCCTCGTAGTTCTCCGCGGACGGTATCTCCCTGCCTGCGAGAATGTAGAACTCGTCGGACGGGAACACTGTGCGTGTGCCGAATTTTCGGAGAAATTCAGCCTGAAAGCCCTCGATGATGTCGAGAGTCTCCCCTGCTCTCTC
>ONNL01000210.1 GCA_900319195.1 uncultured Ruminococcus sp.
GCGAATAGGTGCAAAAGGGCGTGCTGCTCCCTCTCACTGTCTACTCATAATTTTATCACAATTAACGATTTATTTCAATAATGGAATATGTATATTTTTTTAAACTTGTTTTAAAGTTTTTTGTGGTTATATACGAAGAATGCCTCTGCGGACGACTGACGGCAGCTATTTAATAAAAAAAATACATTTTTTATACAATATTCAAAATGCTTCTTATTTAATTATCTTGACTTTGTGATAATAATGTGTTATAATAAACACCAAGAATATAAAAGGCTGCGATCATGAAGCCGTTTGCTTACGGTCAGCCTTAAAAACAATAATCAAGGAATGTTAGGATGATTAATATGCAATGTGAAAAATGCGGCGCCGTTGTCAGCCCTGACAGCATATCATGCCAAGAATGCGGAGCTCCTACTCTTCAGAACATACGTGATTTTCCGAATACAATGGAGATACAGAGCGTCCTGAGAACAATCGTCGTTGAGCACGGAACACAGGCTGTCTCCGACAGGATCAGGTTTTTTGCTCTGCTTGCCGACTATATCCCCGATTATGACAAGGAACGCAGACTGCTCATCAATATGTGCCGTCTCGGTGTGTTCAATATCCTCATCGGAGACAAAAACAAGAAGATCGCTGTCATGAAGGCGAAAAATTACATGATAAGCGAGCTCTTCCTCTCTGAAACAGCAACGGAGTTCGTCCTTGCCTGCTTTACATATCTGCTCGGCTGGCCTTATGAATCGGAATTTAAGGTCGTTGTCGGCGATGACAATGTAGAGCGTCCTGCAAAGGAAAAAGAAAAGGAAAGCAAGAAGGTCAACGTTGACGAGAACGTGTTCAGACCTGTGGACGCTATCCGCTATCGACTCAGAGGAAATATCATTATCCCTCACGGATATACGAAGATCGACAGCTTCTGCTTCGACGGCTTCGGCTCGCTCAGGACTATCGACCTTCCTTCAACGCTCCTTGCTATCGGAGAATACGCTTTCTCCTCGTGCAAGCGTCTGCGCGGAGTTGAATTGCCATCGTCCCTCAAGATAATAAAGCAGGGTGCATTTTGTCAGTGTGCAAAGCTTGCAATGATAAAAATGCCGAAGGGCGTCCTTGAGATCGAGGACAGCACCTTCTCCTTCTGCACGAGCCTTGAGGTAGTTGATGTTCCCGATACCGTAAGCAGTATCGGTGCAGAGGCATTTTCGGGCTGCGAAAAGCTGAGAAAGCTCTTCCTCCCCGAGAGTATCAAATTTATTGATGTTAACGCGTTTTCATACTGTCCGAATCTGACGATCTACTGTATTGAAAACTCATATGTGCACAAATACTGCCTTGTTAACAGGATAAACGCTGTTATAGTAAAATCAAGGGCAGACCTTGCACAATAATTAATTGAAAGGATGAGCTGAATGACAGAACTTGAAATCGGTCAGGAAGTTGAAATGAAATACGGCGGTACTGCCAAGGTGCTTAGCGTTATAGGCAGCGGCGGACAGGGTACCGTCTATCTTGTCAGATTCAACGGAATGAAATGCGCTCTCAAGTGGTACGATATCGACAAAATGAAAAAGCCCGAGCAGTTCCGCAAGAACCTCGAAAACAACATCTCTGACGGACCTCCGAGCGATAAATTCCTCTGGCCTAAGTATCTTACAAAGGAAAATGAGGACGGTACATTCGGATACATAATGGACCTCAAGCCTGCGGGCTTTGATTCATTTGTTGACATACTCAATACATACAAGCTTGAAATAGACCCATTGACCGGTCACGCCGTAAAGCGTCCCGTAAAGTTTGCGAGCCTTACCGCTATGGTGACGGCTGTTATCAATATCGTAAACGCTTTCCGTCAGCTCCACAGAGCAGGAAAGAGCTATCAGGACCTTAACGACGGCGGCTTCTTCATCAATGTCAATACGGGCGCTATCCTCGTCTGCGACTGCGATAACATCGCTCCTGACGGAAGCAACTTCGGTATCGGCGGTAAGCCCGGATACATGGCTCCCGAGGTCGTAAGAGGCATAGCACAGCCTAATGTTCAGACTGATAAATACTCCCTTGCAGTAGTATTGTTCAAGCTCCTCTTCAGAGGCGACCCCATGGAAGGCGAGAAGGTCGTAAGAGATGTCTGCCTTACAGAGTCCTCTGAACTCAAGCACTACGGACAGAACGCCGTCTTCGTATATGACCCCGACGACGCTTCAAACAGACCTGTCCGCGGGATCCATGACAATGTTATCAAGTTCTGGAGAATTTACCCCGACTATATCAAGGACGCTTTTATCCGCTCCTTTACAATAGGTATAAAGGAACCTACAAAGCGTATAATCGAGAATGACTGGCAGAAGCTCTTCGTAAGGCTCCGCTCTGAGATAATCATGTGCGGCTGCGGAAGAACGAACTTCTCGTCAATGTTCATACAGCCTGATGAAAAGACATTCAAGTGCCCCAAGTGCGGCATGGAATTCACTTCACTCGGCTTCAGCAACCGCGAAAACCGTATGCCGCTCTATCTCGGCTGCAAATTCTATAAGTGCGAGATAAGTCCCGATTCTGACGACTTCACGAGCGTTGCGGGCGAGCTTGTTGAGAATAAGCTCAAGAAAGGCATTCTCGGCATAAAGAACTGCTCTGACAAGTCATGGCAGGTAAAGATGCCTGACGGAAAGATGTATGACATCGCCTCGGGCAAGGGCTTCCCTGTATGGCAGGGACTTGAAATTGATTTCGGCGGAGTAAGAGCATATATCTGACCTCTGCGCTCCGTTAAATATACTAAACTGAAAGGAAGTATAAGATATGACTAATGAAAACATTTCGGATTCAGTAATGAATACCGATACGGATTCATCTGCGGCATCTGAAATTGATAAAGATATAAATTCAGAAAGCACCGACGATAACAACAGCAGTCTTCTCGACTTTGACGACGATCCGTTAAGTGCAACTGCTGTATCCAAAAAGAGCCTTGTCATTTTCTTCCTGATAGATACATCAGGCAGTATGAAGGGCAAAAAGATGGGCGAGCTCAATACTGTTATGGAAGAGCTTATCCCCGAGATCCGAAGAGTAGGCGAGGCGGATACCGAGGTAAAGGTCGCAGTTCTTACATTCTCTACGGACGTAAAGTGGATGTATCAGGCACCTATCCCGATAGAAGAATTTGAGTGGGCAAGACTCCGTGCAAGCGGTGTTACAAGCCTCGGTGCAGCATTCAAGGAGCTTTCGCTCAGAATGTCGAGAACAAGCTATCTCAATTCACCTTCACTTTCATTCGCTCCCGTTATCTTCCTTATGACAGACGGTTATCCCTCGGATGACTATAAGGCTGGTCTTAAGGAGCTTCAGTCTAACAGCTGGTACAAGTTCGGCCTCAAGGCTGCACTCGGTATCGGTCAGGAGGCAAACGACAATGTCCTTGCTGAGTTCACAGGCTCTGCGGATACTGTTGTTCACGCTTACTCGGGCGGACAGCTTGCACAGATGATCAAGATCATCGCTGTAACTTCATCACAGATCGGAAGCAAGAGTATGACACTCTCTGACGAAACAGGCCGCGAGCTCAGCGAGCAGGATGTATTCTCGGCTAAGCAGAAGCTTCTCGGTCAGCAGATACAGGAGCTTGTAAGCAGCCAGACTGACGGCGACGATGTTCCTTTCGATACAGGCTGGTAATACTTCGCAATTTAACATCCTGATGAATTGAAAGGAGATATTTGATGTTTTGTGGGTTCAGTCGTTCTGTCATGGGTGCAAGCCACATCAAGACAGGACTTGTCTGCCAAGACAGTTCGGCACATTTCATAGGTGAGAACTTTGCCGTAGGCGTTGTCGCAGACGGTCACGGCAGCAAAAAGCATTTCAGAAGCAACCTCGGCTCGAAATTTGCCGTTGAAGCGACAATAGAGACGCTCCGGAAATTTTATGAGAATATCGACGAGTTTGAAAGCAATCTCCCGAATAATCATAAAATGATAATACGCAATATAGAGAAGCAGGTCATTTCAAACTGGAATATCAAGGTGACGGAGGATCTTAAAAAGAATCCCGTTACCGAAGCGGAAAAGAGCAAGTTCACAAGCGAGGAATTTGAGAATATACAGCCCGAATCCTACTACGGAACTACGCTCATCGCCTCTGTCTCGGGCAGAGACTATGCCTTCGGTTTCCAGATAGGTGACGGAAGCCTTGTTGCGATATATGACGACGGCAGCACCGTTATGCCTATGGAGTATAATGAAGCCGCTCCCGCAAATGTCACCGCTTCAATGTGCAATGCAAATGCAGCAGGGATGTTCAGCAGCTTCTACATTAACGATAAGCGCGTAGTTGCTATGTATACGTCAACAGACGGACTTTATACCTCGTTCGGAAGCGAATTTGACTTCCTTGATTATCATACGATCATTACAAGTCAGCTTGATAATCTTGAGGGCTTCAAAACGACGATAATCAATAATCTCAATAAGAGGTCACAGTTCGGTACAGAGGACGATATTTCACTTTCGTGCATATATAATGAGGAATTGCTTGAGAGCTGTATGTCTGCTATCAGAGCAAAGGTCGATGAGAATAAGCAGAAGGCAGCTGAAAGACGAGCAGAAAGGCTCAGAAAACAAATATAAATAATGAATCGCCTTGCAGATATGCAGATAGGTGATCTGCTAACTGTGATAGGCGGAAAGCAGCTTCAAAAGCTTTTGGATCTGCTTCATGTGCACTCTCTTTCGGAGGCTTTTAAGGCTCCCGAAAAATAAATGTGTAAGGTGGATACGTTATGGATATAAGTACATTATATAGTACAGCTAAGAATTTTGCCGATATATTAAAGCAGAGCAAGCCTAATTTCACAGCTGATCCTGATTCCAATATATGCCTTATAGTTGCAGATGATCAGGAGATATATACCGGTGTTACAAGTGTTACTGTCAACAGCGAGGGCGTTCCGAATGTTCTGAGCGCTGAGTATAATGCGGCATTGCTTATGAATGCGGCAAACGCAAAGGCAGTACAGATGATAATAATCTCATTCGAGGATCACAGCTTCTTTGAGCCTGATGAGAAAACTCTGAAGTATCTCATGCACGCAAGTGTAGAGAACGGAAGCTGTGACGTCGTTATGTCGCCCGAGGAAAGTGAAAAGGCAGCTTCAATGCTCCCCGAGAGCTCGAACGACTTCTTCAGCGGCTTCGATGATACGCCCGCAGCAGTAGGCGCTCCTGCTGATTTCGCAAGCGGATTTGATGTTGATTCGGCTAACCCGTTCAATGCGGCTCCTCCTCAGAGCAATGCCGAAAATGCACCACAGTCATTGTATTCACAGCCTGCGGAGGCTCAGCAGATGGGTGCAAGCGGCTTCCAGAATCCGTATGCAAATCAGGGTGGTTATCCTCAACAGCCGGGTGGTTATCCTCAGCAGCCGGGCGGCTATCCTCAGCAGCCGGGCGGCTATCCGCAGCAGCCGGGCGGCTATCCTCAGCAGCCGGGCGGTTATCCACAGCAGCCGAGCGGCTATCCACAGCAGCCGGGCGGTTATCCTCAGCAGCCGGGTGGTTATCCTCAGCAGCCGGGCGGTTATCCTCAGCAGCCTGGCGGATACCCTCAGCAGAACGGAAGATTCCCGCAGGCTAATCCGTATTATGCAGGCGGAGGCACGTCTGCTTACCAGAATAATCCGCAGAATGCGGCTCCATACAGACAGCTTTATGACGGACATTCTACACATATCGGCGGTGCGGCTCCTGTACACAGTGCATATCAGGGAACAAGCAGCGTTATCATGCCCGGTGCGTCGGGCGGTGCATTCAAGAACAGACTCAAGAAGTTCTTAGGGGAGGATGCAGTAGATACGCCGACACCGACAGAAGCAGAGACAAGCGCGGCTCCGGGCAATTTTATCCAGGGCGAAGCTCAGGAGGAGGCACTTTCAAGAAGTGAGATGCTCAAGCTTGCAAAGGATAAGAAAAAGGTTGCCAAAGCAAATATTAACATGAAGAAAGACTGATAGGGGATTTACTTTTTAGAATCTGCGTTTTCACAGGTAAATGACGGTACGCATCACCGCCAAAGAAGAGAGATCACTTGTGAACTGATGTTTGTAAAGAAAGGTAATAGAAAATGACTTATTTATTGAATATCGATCAGGCGATCGACAGAAAATATCTGGTAACCAAATCGCTTAAAGGACAGGCAGCGGCAGGCAACATCATTCACGTTATGGATGCCGAATCAAAGCCTAATTCTGTTGTGGTAAACTACAGAGTCAACCACTTCAATCAGAAGTTTATGGATTATCAGGATTTTTCAGTGAAATTCAGGGATGTATCAGAGTTTTGTAAGTGGGCACAGCCTGACAATTTCATAGCAAGAAATTATGAGAATCTCGATGTAGCAGATATCCAGCACTATATCTCAGTAAAGAACAGAACATTTTTCAGCTTTTGCCTGCCCATTATCCTTGTAATTGCTATCATTCTCATGACAGCAAGCATACTGCTTCTTGACCTTAAAATTGGTCTTATAGTAGGCTCTGTCCTCTCACTTATTTCCGTTTTCGTTGTGGCATCACTCCTCAAGAAACAGAAGAAGAGAGAAAAAATGAAGCTGTATAAGAAGATAAGCGTTAACTGGGGCGTAAAGATACAATAATTATCCCGAAAAACAAAGCTGTAAAAACTGTGCTAATGGCATGGTTTTTACAGCTTTTCTGCATATATAGGCTTATCTCTTTTGTGACAGTATATTTGTATGTGAGCTTTAACGGATGTTTATCGGGGGAAAACCTTCTGAGGAAAGCTTTTCCACCGAACCCCCTTTCAAAGACTTTAGTTTAAAATTTTTTAGGGATATAGCGCGTGCAGTCTAAAAAAAACGCGATTTTTTTGCGCTATATCCCTAAAAAATTTGAAGCAAAGCCTTCAGGACAGAAAATCGGGGAAGGCTCCTTCAAAGAGACTTCCCCAACAAACATTCGATAAA
>ONNL01000186.1 GCA_900319195.1 uncultured Ruminococcus sp.
AACTACAAGTGGCACTTCTTTGGATATATCCACCTTGCAATATGGTGCGGATTCATAGCTGTACTTCGCAGTGACGGAGACAAGACTACGATTTATGTCGTTGGTCTGGCAGCATGGGTGTGCTCAATAATACACTCGTTTATCACTGCATCAGATCATCCGCTTGATGAGATAAAGGAAAAGCACGTTGTACTCGGTCAGATAGATTTTGATTCAAAGCTTGCAAAGCACCTCAGTGACAATGTGCCCGGCTATATGAAGTATGCAAAGAGCGTTTCTCCCGAGGAGCGCGAGCGCCGCAACACACGTATCATGGCGGAAAAGCTTGCTGAGAGGGAGATCCCCGACGAGGGCGATCTTCCCGAGGCTTTCTATATGAACGACAGCGACAATGATAAGATGCCTGCGCTTTCGTCGATAGCTGCGGTAACTCAGCATAAGCTCGACATAAACTACTGCGACAGATATGATTTTCAGGCACTTCCCGGATTCAATGTCGAGATCGCTCAGAAAGCGATGAAAATGCGTGAGGAGAGAGGCGGATTCGTGAGCATTGACGAATTCTTCTACAATCTCGGTGTCAAGCCGCATAACGCAGTAAAGATAAGACCGCACGTCATCTGCACTCCCATAAAGTGCAACGACGTGAATAACGGCAAACGCGGAAGGGTGCTTGACCTGTGACGCTGAATGTGCACCGCTTCCTTCCGCGCACAAAAGCCGAGGGACCCGGAGTAAGAGCTGCGATATGGGTGCAGGGCTGCTCACGTCATTGTAAGGGGTGCTTTGCTGCTGAGACATGGATCCACGAGCCGAATATGCTGATAAGTCCGCAGGAGCTTACGGAGAAGATACTCTCCGACAGTGAAACTGAAGGAATAACAGTCCTCGGCGGAGAGCCTTTTGAACAGGCAGAGCCGCTTTCCGAGCTTATTGAAAAGGTGAGTGACGCTGGACGCTCCGTCATTGTCTTTACGGGCAATAATTTCGACGAACTCAGCCGCTCTGATGACAGGTATATTCAGCGTATCATCGAGCTTTCCGACGTTATAGTTGACGGCGAATATATTGCGGAGCAGCGTGACTTTTCGAGGAAAATGGTCGGTTCGCGCAATCAGCGCTTTTTCTTTCTGACCGACAGATACACGTATGATGATTTTCCGCCCAATACCATTGAAGCTCGGGTAATGCCGGACGGCAAGGTAGCCTTCAACGGTATGGGCGATTTCGACAGACTCAGGGAAAAAATGGGACTGTTATAATAATGATAAGGGGAGAATAAAATGAACAGAAATGACGAAACAGCGGCAAATCTCGCAAATTATTTCAGAGCGAGGTTCCCGTATGTATACATTCAGACGTGGGAGGAGACAAGAGCCTGCCGCATGATAGAGAAGATTGCGTACAGCGAGGCGCTTATCAAATTCAAGCGCAATCTCTATATCTGGACACAGACCGACGGTCTGCGCTGTCAGGACAGAAACTCCGACATTAAGGACACACAGAATCCGATGAAGGCTCTTGATTTCGTGCGTACCTGTGAGGACAATGCGATATTCATTTTCAAGGACCTGCACGTTTTTCTGGGCTTTGGCGGACGTCCTGCCGATTTTGCACTTATCCGCAAGATGAGGGACATTATCCCCGAGCTTCGTGAGAGCGAAAACCGCAAAAATGTTGTACTTATCTCACCAGAGCTCATCATTCCCGAGGATATGCAGAAGGAGATATCGGTATTTGATTTTCCTCTGCCAGACGCTGACGAGATAGAGAATAAGCTCGACAGCATGATACAGCAGAATGAACTCACTCCGAATCTTACGGAGACCGAGAAGAAAAAGCTCTCGGAGAGTGCACTCGGACTTACGCTTCAGGAGGCGGAAAACGCCTTTTCACGTGCAATAGTTCACAATAAGGGACTCGATGCGAATGCGATAAAGGTCATTTTCGATGAGAAGAATCAGGTCATCAAAAAGAACGGCATACTCGAATTCATCAAGAGCGACCTTAACATAAACGACATCGGCGGACTTGAAAACCTCAAAAACTGGCTCAATAAGCGCAATAATTCATGGCTTGACAGCGCTCGCAGATACAACATTCCTGCTCCGAAGGGAGTGCTGATAACAGGTGTTCCGGGCTGCGGAAAAAGTCTCACAGCAAAGGCAATGAGCGAGATATGGCAGCTCCCTCTGCTCAAGCTTGATATGGGCAGGATCTTTTCGGGAATAGTCGGCAGCTCGGAGGAAAATATGCGTAAGGCGATAAAGACTGCCGAAGCGGTCTCACCGTCTATACTCTGGGTGGACGAGATAGAAAAGGGCTTCAGCGGACGTCAGGGCAGCGGTGACAGCGGCACGAGCGGTCGAATTTTCGCTACCTTTCTCACTTGGATGCAGGAGAAGTCCGCACCTGTTTTCGTCATTGCAACATCTAACGACATCAGCAGTCTGCCTGCGGAGCTTCTGCGAAAGGGACGATTCGACGAGATTTTCTTCGTTGACCTGCCTACTGCTGCCGAGCGAAAGAAGATATTTGAGATACACCTTTCAAAGCGACTTAAAGGCTCCGAATTTTCGGACAGCATAACTGTTGATGATACGCTTTTGAACAGGCTTGCCGAAATATCCGAGGGATTCTCGGGTGCTGAGATAGAGCAGGCTGTAATTTCAGCGATGTACGAGGCTTTCTTTGAAAAGCGCGGACTCACTCAGCAGGATCTCGAAAACGCAGTTAAAAGCACTGTGCCGCTCTCAGTCACTCAGCATGAGCAGATAAAGCGTCTAAGAGACTGGGCGAATGTACGTGCCGTTTCCGCGACTGCAAGGGCAGACCTCGGAACAGAAAACAACGGATCTGATGATACTTCCGACGAGGGCAGCAGCTCCTCACACGGCGGAAGAATGCTTGATTATTGATGGAGGTAGAGATATGTCACTTTCTGCACTGCTAATACCAATGGCGATAGCACTAACAGTTTCAGCGGCGGACGTTTCAAAGGACGTTGTTGAGAAGCTTCAGAACAAAGATGAGGAAGTCCCCGAAAAGACGCTTGCCGAGACAAAGGGGATAGCTACCCGATTCAACGACAGCCGTGTGCTTTATAAAACTCTGAATACTCACGGATTGAAGATAAAGGTCAACAGTGACGACGATATCGTAGTGAAGTGCTCGGGCGGTATTCTCAATTACAGGCGAAGCTCCGCGAGTGAGCCGTATACGGTTTATGTCAAGGACGTTAACAACAGCGACGAGCTGATAAGGAATATCAAGTGTCTCAATGATGACTACTGCGAGAATATACAGCAGTACACCTGTGAATCCGTAAAGGAGGGACTTGAACCGAATATGCACATCGAGGAGGAGAAGGTACTCGAGGACAACTCGATACTCCTCACCATTTCAATTGACGAATAAGGAGAATCAGCAATGAACAGAATAGTTATCATAGGAGCAATGCCATCTGAGCTTGCTGACATAAGAACAGCGCTCGGTACAGACCGTAAGCAGCGTATCTCAGGATTCGAGTATTACATCAATGAGTACAAGGGCAGGGAGATAATCAGTGCGTGTTGCGGTATCGCAAAGGTAAATGCCGCGCTCTGTACACAGGTTGCAATCGACAATTTCAAGCCCGACTGCGTTATCAATACGGGTATAGCAGGCGGCATGAATGACGCTGTTAAGGTATGCGATATAGTTATCTCGACCGAAGTTCTCCCACACGACCTTGACCCACATTTCCTTGCGGACTATCCGCCGTATTGCAGCGTATTCAAGGCTGACGAAAAGCTCATTAGTATTGCAGAGGAGGTATGCGGTGAGTTTTCTGTTAAGAGCTTCCGCGGACGTATCGTTTCGGGCGAGGCATTTATTTCCGATAACAATGTCAAAGCGGACATAATCTCGCGCTTTGACCCGTATGCTGTTGATATGGAGAGTGCCGCTGTCGGTCACTGCTGCTATCTCAATGAAATACCGTATGTCAGCGTCCGCTGCATTTCGGACAATGCCGACGATGAGGGTGCGATGTCGTTCGATGAATTCGAGAAGATAGCGGCAAAGCGAGTTGCGGATATAGTCCTTCGCATGACGGAGTTACTGTGAGGTGTCTGAAATGAAGATAAAGAAGCTTACAGCACTTGCTTCTGTAATTCCCATGCTTGCGGTATCTGCTCCTGTGACGGCAAATTGTGTCTCGGAGACTTCTCCTGAATTCTGGTTTGCAGCTGCTTCTGAGAGCGGAGCAGAGTGCTCAAATACAATTGTATACATCAACAGGAAGAAGCTGCCAAATGACGTTTATATTGATATGGCAGTATTCTACCGCGACGGTGAGACGTATACAGCAGGTGACAGCACACACATTGCTTTTCTCCGTGCTGCATGGGACTGCGAAAGCGAATATGTGAAGCTCGATGAGGTCAGAAAGCCTGACCTTACGTATGAGAAGGCACCGTTTGACGCTCTTTCGTCAGAAATGGCTGCCGTTTCACCGACAGCAGAAACCAATTACAGTGCTATCTCATATTCCCTCATGACACAGCCGAGCGCTACCTTCAAGGTGACGGGTACTGAGACGATATCATATCCTCTTGGATATACAGGTGCGACGATAAGTGAGAATGCTCCCTATGGCAGACATACAATATTCTTCTGTGACAGGGCATACAGTGAGGCGCAGGGACAGACAGGAATGTGTGCAAATGTATTTCTCCGCTACGGAAAAAACGAAGATGATGAATTCTTCCCAACAGGTTCACAGCTCAAAAATCTCAATATCCTCGTATCTGACAGAATGTTCGGTGATGTGAATGATGACAGCTCTGTGGACTCGAGTGACGCAGCACAGATACTCTCCGACTATGCACAGAATGCAGTCACAAAGTCCTCGGCATTCAGCACAGAGCAGCTTACCGCGGCTGATGTAAATGTCGATGATTCGGCGGATGCTTCCGACGCTGCAATGTTACTTTCGTACTATGCTTACTCGCAGGCAAATAAAGACGGCAAAAGTCTCCTAAAATTCGTATCCTACAAACCCGAGTAATATCAGAATACAGACAAAATAAGGCTGAGCAGATAAATTCTGTTCAGCCTTTTCTTTACAATTTGAGTTGTACTGCTGCCGTTTTATGCCTGAGCAGGCTCAGCATATTTTCTTGCAAGGTATTCATTTATCATCGTAACAGCGTTATCAACGTCCTCGGGAGCGTAGCCGTGAACATACATAGCAGCTTCAAGGCTCTCGCCGCTTGCAGCCATACAGCCTATGCAGTGCATACCGAGCTGCATGAGGATCTCAGCAGTATCGGGGTCTTTTTCAATAATCTCTGTTACGAGCATATCCTTAGTAATAGTCATTATAAATTCTCCTTTCGGGATTTAAAAGCGTCTTTATTTGATAAAGAATATTAT
>ONNL01000009.1 GCA_900319195.1 uncultured Ruminococcus sp.
CATATCAGAGAGTGACTTGAGGGCACGGTTGCTCGGACCTGTTACGGGTCTGCCGTGTCTGCCGTTGTCGATAAGTGCGTCAACAGCCTCCTGGAGCATTCTCTTTTCGTTTCTTACGATGATATCGGGAGCATTGAGCTCCATCATTCTTTTAAGACGGTTGTTTCTGTTGATAACACGTCTGTAAAGGTCATTAAGGTCAGATGTTGCGTAACGTCCGCCGTCGAGCATTATCATAGGACGGAGGTCGGGCGGTATTACGGGGATAACATCGAGCACCATCCACTCGGGCTTGTTCTCTGAAACGCGGAATGCCTCGATTATCTGGAGTCTCTTGAGGAGCTTTACCTTCTTCTGTCCGGAAGAAAGTCCGTCAAGCTCTGCCTTTAGGTCGTCAGCAACTATCTCAAGGTTGTTCTTCCATTCAACATCTGTGAGCTCTGCAAACTTAGCGCACTCCTCACAATCGCACTGTGCAGGATTGTTGAAGCAGCTTACAGCCTTTGCGCCGATGTTGACCTTGCCCATTTCGATAAGGCGGTTCTTATGTGTATCATATCTCTCGGGGCTGAACTCCTTGAGGAGCTTCTTGATAGCCTCAGCTCCCATTTCTGCATCGAAGTCGTCGCCGTACTTCTCACGGTAGGAGAGGTATTCCTTCTCCGAGAGGAGCTGCTTCTTCATGAGCTCTGTATTGCCCGGGTCAACTACGATATACTTTGTGAAATAGAGTATCTCCTCGAGACGCTTCTGTGATATTTCAAGCACCTGTCCGATCCTTGAAGGTGTGCCCTTGAAGTACCAGATATGAGAAACAGGAGCAGCAAGCTCTATGTGTCCCATTCTCTCACGGCGAACCGCAGCTCTTGTTACCTCAACGCCGCAGCGGTCGCAGACCTTGCCCTTGAAGCGTATCTTCTTGAACTTTCCGCAGTGGCACTCCCAGTCCTTAGTTGGTCCGAATATCCTTTCGCAGAAAAGACCGTCGCGCTCAGGCTTCTGTGTTCTGTAATTTATGGTTTCAGGTCTCTGTACCGCACCGTATGACCACTCTCTGATCTTCTCAGGCGATGCAAGACTAATTTTTATCGAATCAAAAGTATTAAATTCCAAACTGCTACCTCCACATATATTAGTAGGTATCAGGCAGCGGAGCGTTTCCGCCGCCTGTCAATGTTTCACTTATCAGTCCTCATCGGAGGGGTCATCAAGGTCGAAGCTGCCGAAAAGATCATCGTCATCCTCGTCGTCCTCAGCCTCGTCATCAAGTCCGAGCTCGTCGTCAATATCAGCGTCATCTGCTTCATCATCGAATGAGAAGTCGTCGCCGCCGTCAAGGCTGATGTCCTCGTCCTCGGCATCGTCCATAGTGAAGCCTGCGTCGCCCATGTCACCGCCGTCATACTTGGTGGTATCGCCTGTGTTCTCGTCGCTGAACGACTCGCCCGACGGGATAGGATCCTCATCATCATAGTTCTGCTTGAGGTCGATCTCCTGCTGATTCTCGTCATATACACGAACATCGAGGCAGAGTGACTGCATTTCCTTGATAAGAACGCGGAATGACTCAGGGATACCGGGAGTAGGAACGTTCTGTCCCTTGACGATAGCCTCATAGGTCTTGACACGTCCGATAGTATCATCAGACTTGACAGTGAGTATCTCCTGAAGAGTATAAGCTGCACCGTAAGCCTCAAGTGCCCAAACTTCCATTTCTCCGAAACGCTGTCCGCCGAACTGAGCCTTACCGCCGAGCGGCTGCTGAGTTACGAGGGCATAAGGTCCTACTGAACGTGCGTGTATCTTATCATCAACGAGGTGATGGAGCTTGAGGTAGTACATATAGCCGACTGTTACGCGGTTATCGAACTTCTCACCCGTGCGTCCGTCATAGACCGTGAACTTACCGTCCTCGTTCATTTCAAGAGCCTTCGGGTTAATTACCTTATCCATCTTGTTGAGTGTGAAATCATCATCGCGGTGAGGAGCATTCTGCTCGTTTGCCTGACGGAACGCCTCGCGGATATCAGCCTCGTGAGCACCGTCGAATACAGGGGTCATGATGTGCCAGCCGAGAGCCTTGCAAGCCATACCGAGATGTACCTCGAGCACCTGTCCGATATTCATTCGTGAAGGAACACCGAGAGGATTGAGGCAGATGTCGAGCGGAGTACCGTCCTCGAGGAAAGGCATATCCTCCTCGGGAAGAATACGTGAAACGACACCCTTGTTTCCGTGACGTCCGGCCATCTTATCTCCGACCGTTATCTTACGCTTCTGAGCAATATAGCAGATCACCTTCATGATAACGCCTGCTGAGAGCTCCTCGCAGTTTTCTCTTGTAAATACCTTTACATCGACAATTACACCCGATTCGCCGTGCGGCACCTTGAGTGAATTGTCACGTACCTCTCTCGCCTTCTCTCCGAAGATAGCGCGGAGAAGTCTCTCCTCTGCGGTAAGCTCGGTCTCGCCCTTGGGAGTTACCTTACCTACCAGTATATCGCCCGAGTTGACCTCAGAGCCTATTCTTATGATACCGTTCTCATCGAGGTTTGCAAGAGCGTCATCACCGACGTTGGGTATGTCTCTTGTGATCTCCTCCGGTCCGAGCTTTGTATCACGACACTCTATCTCATATTCCTCGATATGAACAGAGGTGAATACGTCCTCGCGGACAAGTCTCTCGTTAAGGAGAACAGCGTCCTCGTAGTTGTAGCCCTCCCATGTCATGAAGCCGATGAGAGCATTCTTACCGAGTGAGATCTCACCCTCTGATGTAGCAGGACCGTCAGCGAGCACCTGTCCCTTGTGTATCTTCTCGCCTACCGCAACGATAGGTCTCTGATTTATGCAGGTACCCTGGTTCGAGCGCTTGAACTTTGTAAGCTCATACTTGTGCTCGATACCGTCAGTATCCGTAAGCTTTACTGTATCTGCGTCAACGAATGTAACAGTACCGTCGCAGTCAGCCACGATACATACTCCCGAGTCAACAGCCGCCTTGTATTCCATACCTGTACCAACGAAGGGGCGCTCTGTCTTGAGGAGCGGCACAGCCTGCCTCTGCATATTGGAGCCCATGAGAGCACGGTTCGCATCATCATTCTCAAGGAACGGGATCATTGATGTTGCGACGGAAACGACCATCTTAGGCGAAACATCCATGTAATCAACAAGCTCGCGCTCGCACTCGAGGATCTGATCGCGGTGACGTGCGTTTACACGCGGTCTTGCGAACTTTCCGTCCTCTGTGAGAGGCTCGTTAGCCTGAGCGACGATGAAGTTATCCTCAACGTCTGCTGTCATGTATACGACCTCATTGGTAACTATACCCGTGGTCTTGTCTACCTTTCTGTAGGGAGCCTCGATGAAGCCGTACTGGTTTATCTTGGCAAATGTAGCAAGGTAGGAGATAAGTCCGATGTTAGGACCTTCAGGGGTCTCGATAGGACACATTCTTCCGTAGTGGCTGTAGTGTACGTCTCGAACCTCGAATCCTGCACGGTCACGTGAAAGACCGCCGGGACCGAGTGCGGAGAGACGTCTCTTATGTGTCAGCTCAGCAAGAGGATTGTTCTGGTCCATGAACTGTGAGAGCGGTGAGGAGCAGAAGAATTCCTTCATAGCCGAAGAAATAGGTCTTATATTGATAAGTGTCTGAGGTGTGAGGGTATTCACGTCCTGAGTCTGAATGTTCATTCTCTCGCGGATACCTCTCTCCATACGCGCATATCCGATACGGAACTGGTTCTGGAGAAGCTCACCTACGCAGCGGATACGTCTGTTTCCGAGGTGGTCGATATCGTCAACTGTTCCAACACCTTCGCAGAGGTTGAGGAAATAGCTGATAGTTGCGAATATATCGTCGATAATGATGTGCTTGGGAACGAGCTCGTCTGCTCTCTTCTTTACGTTTTCCTCAAGCTCCTCAGCGTCTGCCGAGGTCTCCATTATCTCCTTGAGCACCTTGTATGAGACCTTCTCGTTGATGCCGTACTTCTCAGCGTCGAAGTCAACATAGCCGCTGATATCGACCATGTTGTTGCCGATTATCTTAGCTATCTTCTCGACCATACGGATATTGGTCTCGCCGTTTTCGTCGGTGTAGTATTCCTTTGCCTCGACCTTTACGAGTGCATACTCAACACCTGCCTGCTCTATCTCGCAAGCCTTGTCGTAGGTGACTACCTCACCTTCATCAGCCATTATCTCGCCTGTGTTGGGGTTGATAACGGGCTCAGCAAGGAGGTGACCCGAAAGTCTTGACGCAATGCCGAGCTTCTTGTTGTACTTGTAACGACCGAAGCGGCAGAGGTCATATCTCTTTGCGTCGAAGAAGAGGTTGTTGAGGAGTGTTTCTGCGCTCTCTACCGTAGGCGGCTCGCCCGGACGGAGCTTCTTATATATGTCGATAAGAGCGTCGGAGTTGTTCTTGGTCTGATCCTTCTGGAGAATAGTCTGTCTCAGACGGTCATCATCACCAAAGAGCTCGAATATCTCGTCATCTGTACCGATACCGAGCGCTCTTATGAATGTTGTTATCGCTATCTTTCTGTTCTTATCTATACGGACATAGACAACGTCGTTGGAGTCCATCTCATACTCGAGCCATGCGCCTCGGTTCGGGATAACTGTCGTATTGAAAAGATCCTTACCTGTCTTGTCCTTCTCAAATGCGTAGTAAACGCCCGGTGAACGAACGAGCTGTGATACTATAACACGCTCTGCACCGTTGATAACGAAGGTACCGCTGTCTGTCATCAGCGGGAACTCGCCCATGTATATCTCGCTCTCGCTTACTGCACCCGTCTCCTTGTTGGCAAGTGTTGCAGTTGCTCTCATAGCTACCTGATACGTAGCACCTCTCGCCTTGCATTCAGCAAGAGTATACTTCGGAGTTTCATCGAAGCGATAGTCCTTGAAGTTGAGTACAAGATTTCCGTTGTAGTCGGTGATAGCGGTCATATCGCGGAATACCTCGCGGAGACCTTCCTCTCTGAACCATTTGTACGAATCCTTCTGGACCTCAATAAGATTCGGCATTTCGAGCGGTTCGGTGATCTTTCCGAAGCTCATTCGCACATTCTTTCCAAGCTGCTTAGGCGTAACATTCACCATAGGCGGAACCTCCTTATTTTTAACGGAACTTAAAGCTGTTATCCGCACCGAAAATTTTTTAAAAAAGGGTATTGACAAATGCTTTTCGGTGTGATATAATTACATGATAATAGCGACAAAATTCCATTTTGATACATTTTATAATTATAACACATATATATTAGTGTGTCAAGTGCCGCAGGAAAAGTTTAGCAAGTGTGCCGAATCAGAAAGAATGATTCAGGCACTTTTTGTTTAGTTTTACAGCACAGAAAAACAGAGCTGTGAAAGCGTCGGCAAATACGCAAACTCCGTCTCGTAACGACCGCCAAAAAATATTTATTTCCCCGATTTCCCTTTGTGTCTTTACATTTTTGCATAAAAGTGGTATACTTATTATAACTTACTTTCTGACAGGAGGAATATCGTGTTTTCTAAAATCTCAAGTCTCGGACTTTTCGGTCTCAACGCTTTCAGAGTTGACGTTGAAATAGATATAAGCCGCGGTGCTCCCGAATTCGATATTGTCGGTCTGCCCGACGCTGTGGTAAGAGAAAGCCGTGAGCGCATAAGATCGGCGCTCAGAGCCTGCGGTATACAGTTCCCCGTTGCTGCTGTCATGGTCAACCTCGCTCCCGCCGACACCAAAAAGAGCGGCTCCGTACACGATATGGCTATATTCATGGCTCTGCTCAGTGCAATGAGGCTCATAGACGAGAGCACCGACAACTGCGCATTCATCGGCGAGGTCTCCCTTAACGGCGATATACGCAGGATAAACGGAGTTCTTCCAATGGTCATGCTCGCAAGAGAGAGCGGTATCAAGTCGGTTTTCGTGCCCGCCGATAACGCCCGTGAAGCCTCAGTTATTGACGGCATCGACATATACCCCGTCGAGACAGCCGAACAGCTCATTAACCATTTCAGAAATGAGGAAAAGATAAAGCCCTGCGAGAGATACATTCCCCCCGAAGCCGCCTACAACGAGGTATTCGACTTCTCGGATGTACGCGGACAGCAGTCCGCAAAGAAGGCTCTTGAGATAGCCGCGGCAGGCGGACACAATGCTCTGCTAATCGGCTCTCCCGGAAGCGGCAAGAGTATGCTCGCCAAACGAATGCCCTCAATACTCCCTCCCCTCACCTTTGAGGAGGCTCTCGAAACCACGAAGATACACTCCATCTCGGGACTGCTTGACCCCGAGACTCCGATAATCACAAAAAGACCGTTCCGCTCGCCTCACCACACTATCTCCTCAGCAGGACTTGCAGGCGGCGGCACTGTTCCCCGTCCGGGTGAGGTCTCACTCGCACATAACGGTCTGCTCTTTCTCGACGAGCTTGCGGAATTTGACAGGCGCACCCTTGAGATACTGCGTCAGCCGCTCGAGGACAGAAAAGTGACTATCTCACGCGCCTCGGGTACGGTGTCATATCCGTGCACCATTATGCTCATAGGCGCTATGAACCCGTGTCCATGCGGATATTTCGGACACCCCAAGAGGAAATGCACCTGCTCGCCCAAAAAGGTCGCGGACTACCTCTCGAGGATATCGGGACCGCTCCTCGACCGCTTCGACCTGCACATCGA
>ONNL01000023.1 GCA_900319195.1 uncultured Ruminococcus sp.
AAAAAACAAAGGCTGATACTTGCTGTTTGCAGGTATCAGCTTTTTTAGTATGTTCAAATTCTCAGGTGCTCTTGCTATGAGCGGTGTTCGCATTTGCCTATTATACCACAAACCCTCAGTCTGTCAAGACTATCGCGTTTGTGAGGGTGGGCAAATACGCAAGCGCCAGCCCGTGCCGACCACCGAAATGTTATTTGCACGATTTATTGCTCCGCTTATCTCAGCTCATCGGAGCATCAGTCCCATGAGAGCTGCTTTTTATCGGTCATTTCCGCAT
Organism: uncultured Ruminococcus sp.; assembly: GCA_900319195.1. GTDB lineage: Bacteria > Bacillota > Clostridia > Oscillospirales > Ruminococcaceae > Ruminococcus. The sequence continues at coordinate 278 of ONNL01000023.1, forward strand.
GGAGAAGCTGACAATAGGTTGAGTAGTCCTCCTTATAGTAATTGAACTCGCCCACAACAGTCAGCTCCGTTCCCAACTCGGGATAGTCGTCGGGATAGGTATAGTCGCCGTCAAGCACGAACTCTATCCCCTGTGAACAGCAGGCGGTAGCGTCGCTTATCAGCACGGCGAAGTACTCGTTGCCCGTGTTTTCGTCCTTGTAATAGGCAAAGCTGCCCGTTGCCTTTACGACCTTTCCGACATAGTCGTCACTGTTCGTGACCATGTCGTAGACCTGCGAGTAGACCATGTTCGAGCCGAGAACGGTCAGGTCGATATCAACGTTCCTGTCGGATAAATCTCCCGAAACTGCACGGGCAGCCGAGTCTGTATTTTCCGTGGAAGCACTTACGGTCGCAGAATCATCACCTACTGCGGAGGTACTGCCGCATGATGTAAACAGCATGGCAGCAGCAACGGGAAGAATCAGAGATCCTTTATTCATGACAGCACCTTAAACCTTTCTTTTTTGCATAACGGACGATACAAGCGAAAACAGCAGGAACACTCCCAAGTCAGCGGCAACGATAGTCGAGCCCACGGGTGTTGACGAAAGGACTGAGAGGATTATCCCGAATGCCGCGCACAGTACGGATATGACGGCTGAGCAGATGATGACGCTCCTGAAGCTCTTAAACATTCGCATTGCCGAAAGGGCAGGGAAGATGATGAGCGCGGATATGAGCAGTGAGCCGACGAGGTTCATGGCAAGCACTATGATCAGAGCCGTCACAACGGCAATTAGCAGATTATATGCGTCCGCTTTCGCACCTGCCGCCCTCATGAAATTCTCATCGAATGTGACCGCGAATATCTTGTTGTAAAACAGCAGAAACAGCAGTATCACGATCACCGACATGATGATGCACAGCCATACGTCCTCCTCCTTCAAGGTGAGGATAGAGGTCGAGCCGAAAAGCGTACTGCATACATCTCCCGAAATATTGGCTCTTGTGGGAAATCGGTTCATGAGGAGATAGCCTATCGCAAGCGCTCCCACCGATATCATTGCGACAGCCGCGTCACCCTTTATCTTTGTATTCTGTCCCGTCCTCAGCAGCAGTATCGCCGCGATAAGCGTTACGGGCAGCACTATGACCATGTTGTTCATCTCGCCAAGCTTCGTGACTATCTCAGCCGCTCTCCTGCTTAACTGTCCCGACTCGGCAAGCCCGAGGAAAAACTCCTTAGCCATGACAGGCAGTACAGTCGCAAGCGACATTGCTCCGAATGCGACGTGTGAGAGTCCGTCACCGATGAACGAAAAGCGCTTCAGCACCAGTGTCACTCCGAGCAGTGAGGAGCACAGCGCAATGAGCAGTCCCACAATAAAGGCATATCTGACAAACGGGAATGCAAAATACATTTTCAGCTTTTCGATGCTCTCAGCCATTTTCCTCACTCCTCTCTGCTCTCATGAGCTCCCTGCCGATACTGCTTTCGGCATAGGCAGACCTTGTCCCGAAAAACAGCTGTTTATGGCTGCCGATATGCAGGACATGAGTTGCATATTTCAGCGCGTTTATATCGTGTGAGACCATGATAATGGTGATACCGTCCCGATTGAGCTTTGCGATAAGCTCATACAGCTCAAGCTGTGCCTTCGGGTCAAGCGCAGTGACAGGCTCGTCGAGCAGGAGTATCCTTCTTGTGGCACATAATGCCCTTGCAAGCAGCACCCTCTGCTGCTGACCGCCCGACAGCTCTCGGTAACAGCGCCCTGCAAGCTTTTCAATGCCGAGCTGCTTCATGGTGTCCTCTGCGAGCTTCTTTTCCTGTCGGCTGCAAAACGGTCTGAGTCCGCACTTTGCAATGCAGCCCGAGCGTACTATCTCACGCACTGACGCCGGGAAATCCCTCTGCACCAAGGTCTGCTGCGGCAGATAGCCGACCTCGCCCGACCTCACATCTCCGCACCATTCAAGCGTCCCGGACATCTGCGGCTTTAGTCCGAGGATAGCTTTTATCAAGGTGCTTTTTCCCGAACCGTTCTCACCGAGGATACAGAGATAGTCGCCGCTGTTCACGGTGAAGTTCAGCTTTTCCGTCACGACATTCCCGTCATATCCGAGAGAAACATCGGAGCACCTGATCTGTTCAGACATTATGATACCTCCAAAAAACAAGCAGTGCACAGATGGCTCCCTGCACTGCTTCGTCATTATTATGCGCAGTCACGGGACATTCACGAAAGCTCTCACAAAAGCGCCTTTTTCAGCGTTTCAAGGTTCTCCTGCATTACCGAGAGATAGGTCTCGCCGTCAGCCGCCGTAACGGACTGGAGCGAATTGAGCGTGAGTATCTGTGCGTTTTTGTCCTCTGTGTTGTCGATAATTGTCTGTGCGATCTTTCCGTCGGAATTCTCAATGGTGAATACTGTGCCGAGTCCGAGCTCATCGACCTTATTTGCGAGGAACACAACGGTTTCAAAGCTTGCCTCTGTCTCTGCGGAACAGCCGACAAATGCCGCATAGTAGTCCAGACCGTAATCGTCAGCGAAATAGCGGAACGGGAATCTGTCCCCGAAAAGCACGGTCTTTGTCGAAGCTCCGTCCACTACGCTTTTGAACTCGCCGTCAAGCTTGTCAAGCTCTGCTGTGTAGCTTGCAAGGTTTGCCTTGTAGTCGTCAGCATTTGCAGGGTCGATAATCTCAAGTCTGCTCTCTATCTCGGTGCAGATGGTCTTTGCGTTTCTCAGCGAGAGCCATACGTGCTCGTCGTATTCGACCTCTTCCTCTTCTTCGGCTTCCATGCCCTCCTTGACTTCCTCTTCTTCGGCTTCCATTCCTTCCTTGACTTCCTCTTCCTTCGCGGAGTCGCCCATTACTTCCATAAGGTCAACGACCTGCATATTCTTGTTTTGAGCGTCGTCAAGAGCGTCCTCGACCCACTCGTCAGACTCGCCGCCTACGTAGATGAACATATCGCACGAGGAAATCTTTATCATGTCGTCAGCAGTCGGCTGATAGCTGTGCAGGTCAACACCGTTGTCAAGGAGATAGGTTATCTCCGCGCTGTCGGTATGCGAGCCGAGTATCTGGTTCACCCAGTCGTATTCGGGGAAGATAGTGCAGACTATGCTGAGCTGCTTTGAGCTTGTACCCTTGTCATTTGATGAGCTGCTGTTGCTGCCGCAGCCTGTCATGAGCGATAAAGCCGCTGCAAATGCCGCAGCAGCCGATATGATTCTTTTCATTGTATTATTCCTCCATAAATTGAAAACTGCCGTACTCTGCCCTGCGGTATGGCACAGGGCAGAAATACAGAATGAGAGTTGTTGAAACAGCCTAAATTTATGGAGAGCTTAATCGTCGAGCCTTGTTTTCAGGCGTATCTGTGTGCGGCATATAAAAACGAATGTCGTCACAGTCGGGATCGCCGTCATTACATAGCAGACAAACAGTATTGATGCAGAAAAATGCGTCGGGACAAGGCGGTGCTGAGTGAGCATTTTTTCGGCTTCCTCAAGCATTTCACAGACAGAGCAGTCCTCGCCCGTGCACTCGTGGTCGGACTTTATCGTTATAAAGATAACGGGGAATATCACCGCAAACACCATGAGCAGAGCGAGTGCGAGGGATATGAGCTTGGTTTTTGCATTTGCTGTCTGCATGATGTTCACGACCTTTCATTTTAATTTGAGAACGATTTTCAATTTCTACAACAATTATATCAGTATCGTCGGCAAATGTCAATATGAAACTGATAATCGTTTTTATATTTGTTGAAAATATGTCTGACTTTTCAACTTTAAAGCCGTGAGGTTGTCATTATTAACAAGTGCAGCAGAGCGCGAAAAAGCGTGCTGCCCTGCAAGGACAACACGCTATGTATGAAATATTAAGATTTAAGCCATTGGCAGCACTATCGTCGGGTCGGCAAGGAACTTCTGTATCGCAAGTGCGTCCGAGACCGTAACTCCGTCATTGCCGCCTGCAACGTCAGCAGCCTTTGTATTGACTACCTCAAAATCGTTGGGATTTGCTGCTGCCTGCATGATGAGTGTCGGGTCAGCAACAGAAACGATATCGTCGCCGTTTGCGTCACCGTAAATGGTGTCGTTTATGGGGAGAGTAGTCGTTTCCGTAACAGCAGAGGTAGTAGTGGTTGTAACATCGGACACGGGAGCAGTAGTAGTCGGTGTGTTTCCGCCGTCGTCATAGAGGATATTTCCGTTTGCATAGTAATCGGAAACAGTGATACCCGTGCCGTTCTGTCCGAGCGGTATCTTGTGGTCAAGGCTTACGAATTTGCCGTTCTTGTCCTGCCAGAGCGCAGGCTTTACGAATTCGTATTTCTCCTCTTCCCAGTGGTCCCAGTTGCAGTTCTCAGCAATAAGTCCGCCTGTATCGCTCGAGTTTTCGTTGAAGCACCAGAAGGTGTGGCTTATGCGCTTTTCTATCATGTAGTCGCGGAGTATCTGCATCCACTGCTTGTTTGCACCCGACGGGTCGTTTTCCGAGTCGATACGTCCGCCCCATTCGCCCATGAGCATAGGTGCGATGTTCTTCTCAACAATGAATGCCCATGTATCGTACCAGTATTCCTTGAGCAGAGACTCCCTGTCGAACTCATAGCTTGTGAAATTTGGAGCTTCGCCTTCAAGGTGGAACCAGTTCTGTGCATATACGAGCGGACCGTAGTCGTGCGGTGAGTATACGAGCTGTGACTGGTGCTCACCGAGGTCGATAGGATAGTCCTTCGCGCCGCGGAAGTTTCCGCCCCACCACGCGCCATAGTATGGCTGATATTCGTCCTCGCCGTAGTGCGCGTAATCGGTTGAAGGAGAATTCCAGTCATAACCCTTGTCGAACTTCGGGTAGACCTCGATACCCTCGACCATTATCAGCAGATTCGGATTGACATCGAGTATCTTTCCGGCGCACTCCTCAGCTGCATATTTCCAGTTGTTCGAGTCTGTGGAGTTGTCCCACTTGGCAAAGGTGCCCTCGTCCCTTTTGCCGTGCGGCTCGTTTTTAAGGTCGATAGCGAGAATGGTATCGTCGTCCTTGTAGTAGTCAGCAAACCATGTGAGAGCTTCCTCCCAGTCGTCCTTGCTGTATGTATCGTCATACCAGAGCGGGAAGTTGTGACCTGCGGCATTCGTGGTCGCGCAGTGAATGTCTATCATTATCTTGATACCGTTTTCCCTGCACCATTCAACAGCCTGATTCCAGATGTCGAAGCTGTATTTCGGAGTGCCGCCCTCTATGCCCTCAACAGTGAGCTCGGGGTTCTTCCACTCGTTTATCTTGATGATAGGGTCGGGCTCGCTGTTCTTCCACTGGAGAAGTATCTGCGTTGACATCGGCACACGCAGGAAGTTGAAGCCGTGGTCGGCTATCTCGTTGAGTGCCTGATGCATATTGATGCTCCATACACCGTCAAATACCTGACTTCCGACATTGTAGCCGAACCAGTTGCAGCCTGTGAGCCATACGGGATTTCCGTCCATATCGACTATCTGCGCTTTGTCGTTAACGTGCAGCCAGTCGTCGTGGTATTCGTCAGCAGCCGCTGCCGCAGTGACCTGCTTCTCGGGGAGCGGTGCCGCGATCGGTAAAAGCAGCGCGGAAATAGCAAGCGCCGCTGCTTTTCTTAATTTTAGTAAATGCATGATTTGACCTCCGTACATAATTAATCAATTATATTATATACACTTTTTTCAAAAATGTCAATATCTTTTGTGCGGATTTATTCGGGGCTTTATCGGGGGAAAACTTTGTTAAGCTTCCTCTATGCCCCGATAGACTACTATCGGGGCATAGCTGCTTTAGCAGCGTAGAGGAGC